>NZ_VIGC02000004.1 GCF_006569185.2 Litorilinea aerophila
CTACCTAGGAGATAACCAGACACAGGTTGGCCTGCTGTTCTGCTGATGGTTATTCAGTTTTCAATGTGCGTCACGATGTGCTGATGGTTTCATCGCTAAAACCGTCACGATGTGCTGATGTACGACAACTACCGTCTACCAAACTACCGCTACCCACGCCTCTTGCCACGACGGGGCGCTGCTAAGGGGCCAGGCCATGCCGTTCCAACAGGGCGTGGTCGGCCAACAGCTGGGCTGTGGGGCCACAGGCTACCACCTGGCCATTATCCATAATGGCTGTCTGCTCGGCAAGTTCCGCCACCAGGGGCATGTCGTGGCTGGAGATGAGCATGGTCATGTCCAGCCCTTTGAGCAGGTTGATCAGCATGCGCCGGGCTCGAGGGTCCAGGCCGGCCGACGGCTCGTCCAGCACCAGGATCTCCGGGTGCATGGAGAGGACGGTGGCGATGGCAATGCGCTTCTTCTCCCCCATGCTCAGGTGGTGGGAGACCCGGTTCCGGTACTCAGACATGCCCACCGCCCGCAGCGCCGTCTCCACCCGCAGGAGCACGTCCGCTTCTGGCAGACCCATGTGGAGCGGCCCAAAGGCCACGTCATCGAAGACGGTAAGGGAAAAGAGCTGGTCGTCCGGGTTCTGGAAGACCATGCCCACCGCGGCCCGGATGCGGGGAAGATTTTCCTCGTTCATCTCCATCCCCGCCACCCGCACCCGGCCTTCACCCCGCAGAATGCCGTTCAGGTGCAGCATGAGGGTGGATTTGCCCGCACCGTTGGGGCCCACCAGGGTCATCTTGACCCCGGGGGGAACGGTCAGGTTGACGCCCCGCAGGGCCTCCCGCCCGTCCGGGTAGGTGAAGTACAGATCCTCGACTTCGATGGTGTGGTGCACTGCCAACTCCTCAGAGAAACTTGACCATGAGCACGATGGCCAACAGCAGGAACATGACGGCCCATGCCACCCAATCGGCAAACCCGGGGTGATGGTGTGCCAGGGTTCGGATGGACCCCCGATAGCCTCGGGCGACCATGGCCTGGTAGATGCGCTCGCTGCGTTCGAAGGAGCGCAGCATCAGACTGCCCACCATGTAGCCGGCGACTTTGCCCCGCCAGGTCAGGCTGCCGCCGCTAGGCACGCCGGGCAGGGCTGCGCTGCGGGCGGCCCGGGCACGGAGCAGGCGCAGGGCCTCGTCGGCCAGCACGTTCAGGTAGCGATACATGAAGGAGATGATGGCCACCAGGGGCGCCGGCACATAGAGCGCACGCAGCGCCCACAGCAGGTCGTGGAAGGGAGTGGTGGCCACCAGCAGGATGGCCATCTGAACCGAGATCCAGGACTTGACCAGGATGCTCAGGGCGCGCAGGGTACCCGCGTCGGTGATGGCCAGGCCGCCGAACAGGGGCAGGGTAGCGATGGTCTCGCCCGGCACGGTGAAGGGCAGGGTGATCGCGGCCAGGGCAAAGGGCAGGGCGATCACCGAGCGCTTGAGCACGAAGAGCGGCCCCAATCGAGAGAAGTAGGCGGCCTCCATGGCAGCCAGCCAGAGCAGGACATAGATGCCGAAGGCGCCGAACGGAGCCAGGCTCACGGCCAGGATGAAGAGAATCGTCAGGGCCACCTTGGTCCGGGGATCCAGCCCGTGGATCAGGGACTCTCGATGGTGATAGCGATCCTGTAGATGGATGTGCATGGCTCTTCAGAATCCCTGTCATCCGTGTCATCTGTGGAATCTGTGGCTGAAGAAGAAGTCACGGCGCAATCCGCTGCCGGCGCACCAACCGACCTACGCCGTAGGCCAGGCCAAAGACCAGTACCGTTCCCAGGACGACCGCCACCACCCCCGAGAGGGCCGGGTGGCTGATGAAGGGTACGGTATAGTCGGGCAGCAGGCGATAAAGCGGATCCATGGCCCGGGCCAGGAAGCCCTGGTCCGCGGCCACCCGCTCCAGGCCGTCCGGCGCGGGGGAGGCGGCCCAGGAGAGGAGCGCCACGAACAGGGAGATGAGCAGGCCGCCGGCAACCCAGCGGGCTGTCTCTGCGCCCGGCGCTGCTTCCCCGGCTGCCAACAGGTCAGGGCGGGTGCGGGCGATGAGCAGCAGCGCGCCCACGGTAATCAGGGCCTCGCCCACGCCGATGAGGGCATGGATGCCCGCCATGGCCGGCAGGGCAATGGCCAGGGGGGACGTGCCGGAGACGGCCAGCTGGAGGGCCGTGGCTACCGCGCCCACCTCCACCGAGAGCCAGGCCCCGGCCGCCCCGGCCACCATCAGGCCGGTCTGACCCTGGATGAGGCGTCCCACCAGGCGATAGACCAGGGCGCCGGTGAACGCGGTGAGGACGCCCATGTTCATGATGTTCCAGCCCATGACCAGCAGCCCGCCATCCTGAAACAAGAGGGCCTGCAGGCCGATCACCGCGGCCATCACCAGGACGGCTGCCCACGGCCCGAGGACGATGGCGGCCAGCGCACCGCCCAGCAGGTGGCCGCTGGTGCCGCCCGCCACGGGGAAGTTCACCGCCTGGGCCGCAAAGATAAAGGCGGCCATGACCCCCAGCACCGGAACCTGCCGTTCCCCCAGCTGATCCTGGGTCTGACGCAGGGCGTAGCCGATGGTCACCACGGCCAGGAGCCATCCCACCAGGGAAACGGGGGTGCTCAGGAAGCCGTCTGGAATGTGGAGAAGGGTCGGTTTCAGGGACGCGTTCAGCAACAGAAGCCAATTCATCTGCGTCGTTCTCCTTTCGAGTGCGGCAGTCTGTTGGTTTCATTTCCGCACACCGCTGCACGTAGGTCACGCATCCCTGCGTGACAGGGGTGCACGGGACCCTGGTACCCCACGCGCCAGCCTGGCCCCCCTGTCCGGCCAGGAGACCGGACCTACGGTGCTGCGCGTAGGTCACGCATCCCTGCGTGACAGGGAGGCACGGGACCCTGGTCCCCCACGCGTCAGCCTGGCCCCCCTGTCCGGCCAGGAGACCGGACCTACGGTGCTGCACGTAGGTCACGCATCCCTGCGTGACAGGGAGGCACGGGACCCTGGTCCCCCACGCGCCAACCTGGCCCCCCTGTCCGGCCAGGAGACCGGACCTACGGTGCTGCACGTAGGTCACGCATCCCTGCGTGACAGGGAGGCACGGGACCCTGGTCCCCCACGCGCCAACCTGGCCCCTCTGTCCGGCCAGGAGACCGGACCTACGGTGCTGCGCGTAGGTCACGCATCCCTGCGTGACAGGGAGACACGGGACCCTGGTCCCCTACGCGCCAGTCTGCCCCCTCTGTCCGGCCAGGAGACCGGACCTACGGCGCTGCACGTAGGTCACGCATCCCTGCGTGACAGGGGTGCACGGGACCCTGGCCCTCCACGCGCCAGCCTGGCCCCCCTGTCCGGCCAGGAGACCGGACCTACGGCGTGGTGCACAGCTTGGAATCATACTCGCCTTTTCACGCCCCAAACAGAAGGGATCTTCCATATCTGCTGGATTTTCCGGCCCTGTTTCTTCCCAGCCCCCAGAGGGCGATGCCGTGGAAGGCCCGCCGGACCTTATCCATCCACCCGCAGCGCGATTTTACCGATGGTGTGGCCCGTCTCCAACATGCGATGGGCCTCCTGGATGTCGCGCCAGGAGAGGACGGCGCTCAGGGTCGACTCCAGGGTCTGGTCGTCCAGCAGTTCGGCCACCCGGTTCAGGATGGCGCCCTGCTTTTCCGGCTCCACGTTGAGGCGGGGGCGGGTGAACATGAGCTCCCACGCCACGCTGCCCCGAATGGGCACCAGGCCGCTCACGTCCAGGGCCTTCGCCTCCGGCCCGCCCAGGATCAGGCAGATCTTGCCCAGGGGGTTGAGCACCTCCACCAGTTGGGGGAAGTTGCCCAGGGGCGCGGTGCTGAAGATGTAGTCCACGCCGGTGTAGCCCAACTCCTGGAGCTGAGGACGCAGGCGCTGGCTGTGGTCAATGACCTGGTCCGCGCCCATCTTGCGGCATTGGGCCTGGGATTCGGGCCGAGAGGCGGTGGCGACCACGTGGAGCCGGCAAACCCGTTTGGCGATCTGGATGGCGATGGACCCCACGCCGCCTCCGCCGCCCACGATGAGGATGGATCGACCTGCATCTCGACCGCCCTCGTCCACGCCCAGGGTTTCGATGATCCCTTCCCAGGCGGTGAGGGAAGTGAGGGGCATGGCTGCGGCCGCCTCGAAGCTCAGGGTCTGGGGCTTGTGGCCCACGATGCGTTCGTCTACGGCCACGTATTCCGCGTAGCAGCCGGCCCGGGTGATGTCACCGGCAAAGTAGACTTCGTCGCCCACCTGGAAACGGTCCACTTCCGGGCCTACTGCGGCCACGATGCCGGCGCCATCCCAGCCCAGGATTTTGGGCGCATCGGGCACGGGGGTATTGGCTGGCCCTCCCGCCCGCACTTTGGTGTCCACGGGGTTGACCGCGATGGCCCGCACCCGCACTAGCAAGTCCTGGGGGCGCAGCGCTGGCCGGGGAACCTGGGCAAAGTGCAGCACCTCTGGCCCGCCGTAGACCTCCTGCACAATGGCGGTCATCTGGGAAGGAATTTGGGATAGCTCTGACATGATACCTGCCTCCTGGAGAACGACAACCACCGCGAGCACGGTGGTTGTCGTCAGAAATTTTCACGTTGTTCGCAGTTGTTCGCAAGGGCAAGGGCGGACGTCCACGGCTGGCGTCCACGGCGGTGATGAGTCACCGTTGGCTGCTGTTCAAACCAGCCCTCGCCTGGGGTACCTGGGTCTGAACCCGCGCCGCTCCTCAGCTTTCGAGAGCGGCGATGATGGCCGGCAGGAAGTAGGGCAGGTCGGCCGGCGTCCGGGATGTGACCAGCTTGCCGTCCACCACCACGGGCTCGTCCACATACTCGGCGCCGGCGTTGATGAGGTCATCCTTGATGGCGCTGACGCAGGTGGCCCGTTTTCCCCGCATGATACCGGCCGAGATGGGTACCCAGGCAGCGTGGCAGATGGCGGCCACCATGCCACCCTGGTCGTGGACGCCCTTCACCAGGGAGAGGATTTCGGGGTAACGGCGCAGCCGGTCCGGCGCAAAGCCACCGGGCACCACCACGCCGTCGAAGTCGGCGGCCTTCACCTGGGAAGCGGCCACCTCAGCCTTGACCGGGTAACCATGCTTGCTGGTGTAGGTCTTCGCCTCTGGCCCCACCAGGGTCACCCGGGCGCCCGCCTCCAGCAGGCGGTAGTAGGGATACCACAGCTCCGGATCTTCGTACATATCTTCAGCCAGGACGGCCACATGTTTTCCTTCGAGGCTCATGGTGTACTCCTTGTGAATGAGTATACTGCTCTACCTACCCCCTTCCCCTAGGGGAAGGGGGTAGGGGGATGGGGACTCAACAATCACATTGTAACATATTTCGATGGTGTTCCCGGAACTCTTCTGCTGTCAGGCCCAGCAACAGCACGTCGTGGAACTGGCCGCCGGTGTAGATCATGCGGCGCAGGCGACCTTCCTGCCGAAACCCCATCTTTTCGTGTAGACCAGCGGAGGCCCGGTTAAAGGCGTAGACCTGGACAGTGACCTTCTGGTTGGTTTCAGTTTTGGGTGAAGCCGCCGCCGTTCTGCGCGGCCCACTGCATGGTGTACAGGTTGTAGTAGCGTCCCCGGCGGGCCAGGAGCTCCTGGTGGGTGCCCTGTTCCACGATGCGCCCGTGGTCCATCACCACGATTTGGTCAGCGTTGATGATGGTGCTCAGCCGGTGGGCAATCACAAACGATGTGCGCCCCTCCATGAGCCGGTCCAGCGCGAACTGGATCTGCTTCTCGGTGGTGGTGTCCACGCTGCTGGTGGCTTCGTCCAGGATCAGGATGCGGGGATCCGCCAGCAGGGCCCGGGCGAAGGAGATGAGCTGCCGCTGGCCCACGCTCAGGTTGACGCCGTTCTCGCCCACCTGGGTCTGGTAGCCCTCGGGCAATTGGGCAATGAACTCGTGGGCGCCGATGGCCTGGGCCGCGGCCACCACTTCCTCATCGCTGGCCTCTGGCCGGCCGTAGCGGATGTTATCCGCAATGGTGCCGCCAAAGAGGAAGGTGTCCTGCAGGACGATGCCCAGCTGGGAGCGCAGGCTCTGCTGGGTGACGTGGCGCACGTCGTGGCCGTCGATCTTCACCGCACCGTCGGTCACGTCGAAGAAGCGGGCAATGAGGCGAATGACCGTGCTCTTGCCTGCGCCGGTCTCGCCCACCAGGGCGATGCGCTGACCGGGCTCTGCATGGAGGGTCACGCCCCGCAGCACCGGTTCCCCATCCTTGTACTGGAAGAAGACGTTTTCCAGATCCACCCGGCCCTGGATGGGCGGCAGGGGATAGGCGTCAGGCGCGTCCACCAGGTCTGGCTGGGTATCCAGCAGCTGGAAGAGCCGTTCGCAGCCGGCCATGGTGGCCTGGAAGGTGTTGTAGCGCTGGGCCAGTTCCCGGATGGGCTCGAAGAAGCGGTCCACGTAGAGGACGAAGGCCACCAGGGTGCCGGCGGTGAGGGCATCGCCCAGGACCAGCCAGCCGCCCACCCCCACCACCAGCGCGGTGGCCAGCGCGCCCATGAAGTCCACGCCAGGGAAGAAGATGGCCGTTAGCCGGGCGGCATCCACGTTGGCGTCGAAGTAGGAGCGGTTCAGGTCATCAAAGTGCTGGAAGTTGCGCCGCTCCCGGGTGAAGCTCTGGGTCACCCGAATACCGGAGATGGACTCATTCAGGTAGCCATTGATCAGGGAAAGGCGGGTGCGGGTGGCCCGGTACGCGCTGCGAACCCGCTTGCGCCAGTAGTTGGTGAGCCAGATCATCAGGGGCAGCACGGCAAAGGTGACCAGGGCCAGGCGCCAGTTGAGGGAGACCATGGCCACGATGATCCCCAAGAGCACGAAGCCGGAGCGGGCCAGCCCGGTGATGGACCAGGTGACGAAGTCCTGCAGCACGCCCACGTCGCTGATGAGCCGGCTCATCAGGCGGCCCACGCTGTAGTTGTTGTGGAAGTTGAGGGAGAGCCGGTGCAGGTGGCGGAAGAGCTCGCTGCGCAGGTCCGCCACGATGCGGGTCCCCACATAGGCCATGAGCGCGATGCGGCTGCGGTTGGTGGCCCATTCCAGCACCGCGGCCAGCAGGAAGATGACCGTCCACAGGCGCAGTTGGGGGAGGGAACCGGCCCGGATGCCCTGGTCGATGGCCTGGCCGATGAACCAGGGCCCGGCCACGCTGAGCAGGGACGAAATGGACATGAGGATCACCGCCGCGATCATGCGGGCCCGGTAGGGCCGCATGTAGGTGAAGAGGCGCCGGAGGAGGCGGCTGTCGTAGGCCTTGCCAATGGTGTCTTCCTCTTCCTCCGGCAAGAGGTCGCGGATTTTATCCTCCCGGGCCAGCCGCTCCTGCTCCTCCGCGCTGAGGCGGGTGCCGAAGAGCCAGGCCCAGCCCGGTCGATCTGCGCCCCGCAAGGTGGATGGGGCCGTGGAGGCGGAAGGCGTCTGCGTTTGCGTCTGAGTTGCCTGGGACATGGGATTACCTCCTGGTCACACAGGACGCCGGCGTATCGGGCGCCGCCTGTTGTTGTTGCTGGAGGGCGATGAACTCCTCCTGATCCTTGAGCTGCAGGTCGTAGATTGCCCGGTAGAGGCCGCGGCGGGCCAGCAGCTCCTGGTGGGTCCCCCGCTCCACAATGCGGCCATGGTTCAGAACCAGGATCTGGTCCGCGTTTTTCAGGGTCAACAGGCGCTGGGCAATGACGAAGGTGGTTCGCCCCTCCATCAGCACGGCCAGCGCCTCCTGGATCAGGTGCTCTGTCTCGGTGTCCACGCTGCTGGTGGAATCATCCAGAATGAGGATACGGGGGTCCCGCAGGAGGGCCCGGGCGATGGCGATGCGCTGTTTCTGGCCACCGGAGAGGGTCACCCCCCGTTCTCCCACCCGGGTCTGGTACCCCTCCGGGAAGGAGACGATGAAATCGTGGGCCCGGGCAGCCTTGGCCGCGGCGATGATCTCCTCCATGGAGGCTTCGGGGCGGCCGTAGGCGATATTCTCGGCGATGGTGGTGCTGAAGAGGAAGGGCTCCTGAAGCACGATGCCGATGTGCCGGCGCAGGCTCTGGAGCTGCACCCGGCGGATGTCCACGCCATCCACCAGCACCCGCCCCGAGGTGGGGTCGTAGAAGCGGGGGATCAGGTTGGTGATGGTGGACTTGCCAGAGCCGGTGGGGCCGATGAGGGCCACCACCTGGCCCGGTTTGGCCACGAAGTCGATGTCCTCCAGGACGCTGCGGCCGGCGCCGTAGGCGAAGCTCACGTGCTCGAAGCGGACCTCGCCCTGCACCTCCTCCAGGGGGATGGCGTCGGGCGGTTCCTCCACCTCGTTGGGCGTGTCGATGATCTCGAAGACCCGGGCGGCGCTGGCGCTGGCCGTGGCCGCCATGTTGACCAGAAAGCCGATGCGCAGCACCGGGCCGTTGAGGAGCAGCACGTAGGAGATCATGGCGAAGAGGGAGCCCACGGTCACCTCCCCGCGGATGGCCTGGGGGCCGCCAAACCAGAGGAGCAGCAGGATGGCCGAGGCCAGGATCAGGGTGAAGAGGGGCCAGAAGTTGGCCCACACCTGGATGGCCGCGTAGCGTTTCTGGAACCAGCTTTCATTTTCCCGGTCGAACTTCTCCAGCTCGTATTGCTCTCGGGCGAAGGCCTTGACCACGCCGATGCCGGTCATGCTCTCCTGCATCACCGACGAGAGGGTGCCCATCTGTTCCTGGATCACCTTGAACATGGGGCGGATGATGTTGCCGAAGCGCAGGGCCGTGGCCACCAGCAGGGCCAGGGGGCCGATCACCAGCAGGGCCAGCCGGGCATGCTCCAGGAAGAGGGCTACCACCACGCCGGCCAGCAGCAGGATGGTGGCGATGAGGTCCATCAGGCCCACGCCGGTAAAGCGCTCCGTCTCGGTGATATCGCTGGTGGCCCGGCTCATCAGGTCGCCCGTTTGAGCCCGGTCGTGGAAGGCGAAGGGGAGGTTCTGCACCCGCCAGTAGAAGTGGTTACGCAGGTCGTAGGCCACCCGGAAGGTCAGCCACTCGCCGAAGAAGCGCTGGCTGAAGGAGACCATGCCCCGCAGCACTGCGATGCCCAGGATGAGGCCGGCCGCGGTGAAGAGGGCGGAGGGTTGCCGGGTGGTCAGGCCGTTGTCGATGGCACTTTTGATGACCTGGGGCACAATCAGATTGAGCCCCGTGGCGATGAGCATGGAGGTGTAGGCGATGAGCACCTGGCGCCAGTAGGGGCGCAAATAACCCAGCAGCCGTCGATAGATGGCGAATCTTCCTTGCATCGGTTCCCCCTCCTATCTTGTCATGGGTGCGTACCACGCCTGGGGCAAAAAGAATGCCGTGGGCATCGTTACCCACGGCGGGCAGCCTGGCGGGGCGGCAATAAAAAAAGCCGTGGAACCCAAAGTTGTCCACGCGCCGCCTCAACGCCCTATCGATTACACCGGATTTGGCAGGATCCGACCTGTTTTTCGTCGTTTCATACCGGCTCAACCTGTCCTATGCAACCGCTCCCCACAGTCGATGTCGGGACTGATGCCGGTTGCAGAAATGGACATTCGTTAGTTAGTCTAACAAACGGCATGGCCGGTGTCAAATTTGCGGACGAGGCGACGAGGCGGGGGAAACCTCGCTTCAACGGTCCATGAGCATAGGGGCCTGCTCGGCCCTGTGCCCCTCTGGCTCCTCCCTGAGCGGAAAGTAGGCCAGGGGGTGGCCCGGCGTCAACGCCACCCGCACGGCTGTCCCCGGTGCATAGCGAATTGTGTGGGGACCTTCCCAGCGCACCAGTCGTCCCGAGGACAGGTGGACATCATAGAGGTACGAGCTGCCCCGATAGACCATGCGCACAATCCGTCCGGGCCCGTCCGGGTCCGGGGTCAGGGTGAGATCGTCGGGCCGGGCTGCAATCTCCACCCGGGTACCCACGGGCAGGTCAACGGGCTGCGCCAGAAAGCCCAGCTCCGTCTCCAGGCCGCCCTCGCGAACCACCCCTTCCAGGAAGAAGGAGGCACCCATGAACTCGGCCACAAAGCGGGAGGCCGGCGCGGCGAAGACCGTCTCCGGCGGGCCAATTTGCTCCACCCGGCCTTCGTTCATCACCGCAATGCGGTCGCCCATGTAGAGGGCCTCGTCCTGGTGGTGGGTCACAAAGACCACCGTCACCTGGGTCTCCCGCAGGATCTGCAACACCTCGCCCCGCACCTGGTCCCGCAAGCTTTCGTCCAGCCCAGAGAAGGGCTCATCCAGCAGCAGCACCTGGGGGCGGGGCGCCAGCGCCCGGGCCAGGGCCACCCGCTGTTGCTGGCCGCCCGAGAGGGCGTGGGGCATGCGGTTCTCCATGCCCCTCAGCCCCACCAGAGCCAGCACCTCCCGCACCCGTCGCTCCCGGTCCTCTCCCCGCTTCAAGCCATAGGCCACATTTTCCGCCACGCTCAGATGGGGAAACAGGGCGTAGTTCTGGAAGACCATCCCCACCCGCCGCTGTTCCGGCGGCACAAAAATACCCGGCCCGGCCACCACCCGATTGCCGATGAGGACGCGGCCCTGGGTGGGCCGTTCAAAGCCGGCAATCAGGCGCAGGGTGGTGGTCTTACCACAGCCGCTGGGCCCCAGAAGGGCCACAATCTCCCCCACGTGGACCGTCAGGTTCACATCCTGAACCGCGGCCAAGGGAGGCTGGTAGCTTTTGCTCAGATTTTCACAGCGAACGGCAATATCAGTCATCACGTTCTTCCCGCAAGATGTTCAGCGCCATGGGCAAAGAGGACGCCAATACAATGAACAGCGCCGGTGCGGCCGCGGCGGCAAAGAAAGCCTCCGACACCGAGGACCAGACCGCGATGGCCAGGGTCTTGAAGCCGATGGGCGCCAGGAGCAAGGTGGCCGGCAGTTCCTTCATGGCCGTCAGAAAGACCAGGCTCATCCCGGCCAGCAGCCCCGGCCGCAGCAGCGGCAGCGTGACCGTGGCGAAGACCGAGAGGGGCCCTCGTCCCAGGCTGCGGGCCGCCTCCTCGATGCTGGGGTGGATCTGGAGCAGGGATGCCCGCAGGGAACCCACCGCCTGGGGGATGAAGAGGATGCAGTAGGCCAGGAGCAGCATGGGCAGGGTTTGATAGAGCCAGGGGGCATGGTTGGCGCCGAAGAAGACCAGGGCCAGCGCGATGACAATGCCCGGCAGGGCAAAGGCGCTGTAGGTCAACCGCTCCAACAACTGGCTCAGCCGGCCCGGCCGCCGCACCACCAGGATGGCCACAGGCAGGGCGGCCAGGGTTGTGACCAGCGCAGCCAGCCCAGAGGCCAGCAGCGAGTTCCACGTGGCCAGCCCCAGGTCGTTGACCGTCTCCCCGGCCAGCAGGCCCCGCACCAGCCAGTAGACCAACACCAGGGCCGGCAGTACCAGGGCGAAGAAGGTGACGCCGGCGCAGAAGAGGAAGGCCGGCCAGCGCCAGCGCCCCAGATGCACCAGGGACGGCGGCCGAGCCGTCCCGCTGACGCCCTGGTAGTAGGCCGCCCGCCGCTGGATGCGAAATTCCAGCAACACCAGCACCAGGGTGACGGCCACCAGCAGCAGCGCCAGCAGCGCGGCCTGGGAGCGGTCGAAGGACCGGTACTGGACGTAGATTACCCGGGTGAAGGTGTCGTAGCGCATGATGGCCACCGCGCCGAAGTCCCGCAGGGCGTAGAGGGCCACCAGGAGGCTGCCCGCCCCCAACCCCGGGCGCATCAGCGGCAGGGTCACCCGCCAGAAGACCCGCCAGGCACTGTCCCCCAGGTTGCGGGCCGCCTCTTCCAGGGCAGGATCCAGGCGCAGCAGCGTGGCCCGGGCGCTCAACAGCAGATACGGATAGCTCAGAAATGTCAGGGTGATCAGCGCGCCGGGAAAGCCGTAAATGGGGGGCAGTCGCTGGATACCCAGGGGCCCCTCCAACAACTGCTGGACCAACCCCCGGGGACCCAGGGCCGAGACCATCAGGTAGGCGCCCACGTAGCTGGGCATGACCAGGGGCAACGGGGTGAGGATGGACCAGAGCCGCCGCAGGGGCACGTCGGTGCGCACGGTGAGCCAGGCCAGGGGCACGGCAATCACCAGGGAGGCGCCGGTGACCGCAAGGGCCAACCCCAGGGTGCGGGCCAGGGTCAACAGGGTACGGCCCTGCACCAGGTTCTCCCAGCCTGCCGGCCCGGCCTCCAGGCTACGAATGAGCAGGTAGGCCACCGGCAGCAAAAGGATGGCCCCCACTACCAGGCCGGCCGCCCACAGCAGCCAGCCATACCCGTACATGGGCAGCCGCAGCTGCCAGGGGCGTTGTTTCTGGATCAATGAAACCGCAGGGCGAAAAAAGTTCAGCATCCCGGCCATTTCCCGGTTATTGGCCTCTCGCACGAACAGGCCAGCCAAAAGCGCAGGCCGGCCACAGACCTTTTAGTAAATCCCGGCAGAAATTCGCCGATGGTTTCCACCAGAGGTAGTGCCGCCGAATTTCTGCCGTGGTATTTACGCCAGACGGTACTACACGCATTCTACCCGAAACAGGCTCCTCTCCCCACATCTTCACCTCTCCGAATGCGCATCCAAATGCGCAGCGTGCTCCGAATACGTCAAAAGCGCTCAACAAAAGCGTTCAACCCGGCCAGGTCGACACGAACCTGGCCGGGTTGGCTCGGCATGGGATGGGTACTGCTGGCGCCCGGCGCGTTCAGGGCAGGACGCCCACCTCCGACAGCAGGCGAGTCGTACCCTGGAGGTCGGCCAGGTCGGCCAGGTCGATGTCGATGGCGTTGAGCTCTTCCAGGGGGACCAATCCCTCCGGCGGGGGCACGTCATCGATCACCGGGTACTCGTAGGTCTGCTCGGTGAAGTACTGCTGCGCCTCGGGCGAGACCAGGAACTCGATGAACTTTTGGGCGTTCTCCGGGTTCCTGGCTGCGGCCAGCTGGCCCACGCCGGCCACCATCACCAGGGAGCCAGGACCGCCGCCGGGCAGGAAGTAGTTGCGGGCCTTGAAGTCCTCGCCCTCCTCCCGCAGGAAGCGGTAGAGGTAGTAGTGGTTGACGAAGCCCACCTCGATCTCACCGGCGCCCACCGCAGCCACGATGGGGGAGTTGCCCTCAAAGACCACAGGGTCATTGGCCAGGATTCCCTCCAGCCACTGGCGGGTCTTCTCCTCGCCCCAGGCCACCCGCATGGCAGTCACCATGGCCTGGAAGGACGCGTTGGTGGGCGCCCAGCCGATGCGCCCGGCCCACTGGGGATCGACGAAGTCCCAGATATCCGCGGGCAGGTCGGCCTCGGTGAGCATCTCGGTGTTGTAGACCACCACCCGGGCGCGGCCGGACACCCCGACCCATTTCCCTGCAGGGGAGCGGAAGCGGGGCTTGACCCGGTTCAGGATCTCTTCGGGCAGGTCGGCCAGGAGCCCGGCGTTCATCACCGCGCCCAGGCCGCCCGGATCCTGGGCGAAGAAGACGTCGGCCGGCGAGTTGGCGCCCTCTTCCAGCAAGGTAGCCGCTACCTCGGGCGTACTCCCATAGCGCACCTCCACCTGAATCCCCGTGGACTCGGCGAAACGGTCGATGATGGGCTGGACCAGGTTTTCACTGCGGCCTGAGTAGATGACCAGGGAACCAGCATCGGCAGCCGGGGCGGCCTCCCCGGGAGCGGCGGGCTGCACCGGCGCACAGGCCGCCACCATGGCAACCAACAGTAACGCGCTCAGTACCCATCCGGCCCTTCGCCGGGCTTCGGTCCCGGCCCATTTGAAAGCTTTCAACGTTTCCCTCCTTTTCAAGACATTTTCATGATGTTTGAATTCAAGGTGGTTCAACCTGAAATGGCTGTGTGGGGGCACACGGCCCCCACCATAGCACATGCCCCGGGGCGATTCAAGGGGAAATTGGACCCGGTTCCAGGCTTGGGGGGTGCGGCGCTTGTGAAAAACGTAGCTAAGCGGGTTTAAGCCGAGGATTAACCAGCGTTTACGGGTGGGATGAAATCGCCCGCCTCTTCCCAGGCTTGGCCCCACGCTGGCCCCTGTGATACACTCCAGGCCATGACCAATCTGCACGCATCTTTCGACAGCACCCAGCCGGACCCGGCCCTCTTTGCCGGCGAATATACCCTGCTGGATTCGGGCAATGCCAGCAAGCTGGAGCAACTGGGCCCCTACCGCCTGATTCGGCCTGCGCCCCAGGCCATCTGGCATCCTCGCCTGCCCCGCTCCGAGTGGGATCAGGCCCATGCCATCTACGAGCGCAGCTCCAGCGGCGGCGGTTCCTGGCATTGGCAGCGCAAGGTCTCCCGGGAGTTCGACGTCTTGTTCTCCAACCTCTCCTTCCGCATCAAGCTGACCAATTTTGGCCACCTGGGGCTCTTCCCGGAGCAGGCCATCAACTGGGGCTGGCTGCGGGAGAACATCCGGGAGCGCCTGCAGCGGACCAACTACCGCAATCTCCACGTGTTGAACCTCTTCGCCTACACCGGCGGCAGCACCCTGGCCGCCAGCCAGGCCGGCGCCCACGTGGTCCATGTGGATGCGGCCAAAGGGGTGGTGGATTGGGCGCGGCGTAACGCCCGCCAGTGTCACCTGGACGAGCGGCCCATCCGCTGGCTGGTGGACGACGCGCTCAAGTTCGTCAAGCGGGAGATCCGGCGGGGAAACCGCTACCAGGGCATCATCCTGGATCCGCCCTCTTTTGGCCGGGGACCCAAGGGTGAAGTCTTCAAGATCGAGGATGACCTCCTGCCCCTGCTGGAGGCTTGCCGGGAGCTCCTGGCCCGGGATGCCCTCTTTGTCCTCTACAGCTGCCACACCCCCGGCTTCACCCCCATTGTCCTGGCCAACCAGCTGGCCGACGTGGTGGGCGAGCGGGGAGGCAGCCTGGAGCACGGTGAGATGGTCATCCCGGACTCCACGGGCCGGCTTTTGCCCAGCGGCACCTACGCCCGCTGGCTGGCCGACTCGTAACCGTTATCCTGCCCATCCCAATCCATGGCCATCACCATCCAAAGCCTTCAGAACAGCCGCATCAAAGAGCTGGTCAAGTTGAGCCGGCGCCGCCGTCGGGATGAGCGCCGGGTGACCCTGGTGGAAGGGGTGCGGGAAGCCAGCCGGGCCCTGGCCGCGGGCATCGTGCCCCAGGAGGCGTACATCTGCCCCGGGCTCATGGTGGACGAAGCCGCCCAGGCCCTGGGGGCTGAACTGGCCCGCCTGGAGGCTGCAGGCGCCCTGCGCCTTTTCGAAGTGACCCCGGAAGTCTTCGCCAAGATTGCCTATCGGGGCGAGAGCGGCGGCGTGGTGCTGGTCATCCCTTACCTGAGCCACACCCTGGACGAGCTGGCCCGGCGGCGGCCCACCTTCCTGGCGGTGATCGAAGGGGTGGAAAAGCCGGGCAACCTGGGGGCCATCCTGCGCACCGCGGACGCCGCGGGCGTCGACGCGGTCATCGTCTGTGCTGGCGCCACCGACATCCACAACCCCAACGTGGTGCGGGCCAGCCTGGGGACCCTCTTCACCGTGCCGGTGGTAGAGGCGTCCAGCGAGGAGACCATCGCCTGGCTGCGGCAGCAGGGGATCCGCACCCTGGCGGCCACGCCGGCGGGGGAGGTCCCGTACACCGCCGTGGACATGACCGGCCCGGTGGCCGTGGTGTTGGGCAGCGAGGCCCACGGCCTCAGCCCGACCTGGCTGGCCGCGGCCGACGCGCGGGTCTACATCCCCATGCGGGGCATGGCGGACAGCCTGAACCTGGCCATCTCCGCCGCGCTGTTGTTGTATGAGGTGGTGCGCCAGCGGGAGGGGGAAGGCGCTGGTGGCGCGCAGGTTGCCGGCGGTTGAGCCGGGCCTTGGGGATCGGCCGCTACTTCTTTACCAGCGGGATGGCGTTGTCCTCGACTGGAGGTTCCAGCACAGCCAGACGTTCATTGGTGATTGGGTCGTATAGCCCTACCAGGATAGAGGAGAAAGCGAGCGACATGGGGTGAATTCATTGGACTTCACTTACTGGGTTTGGAGCAAAGGAAGATAGAGAAAATGTTCCTGGGCCTGCACGGAAAAGCTCACCTCGGCAGAGATATCTGTCTCATCGCCTAAGTCGTCGTACCCGGTGACCGCCACATAGTAGGTCAAATTGCCGAGCAAACCGCTCAGGAGATTCAGGAGATAACGGGTTTCCCTGCCGGCGTCGAAACGATAGGAATAGAGGCCTGGAGAGGTCCCGATATACACATGATAGCCCTGAGCCCCACTCTCTGACCATGTGACTTCCCATTGGAATTCACCGGCTTCACGAATTTGGAGCTCGGAGGGTGGCGTTCCTTTGGGTGTGAACGGCAGGGCGCCCATATCCGTCCCGGCAGGCGTCCCACGGCCTATTGCCGGTGAACCGGCATGCAGCCGATAGTCCCCATTCGCCATGTCCCGGAACATGGGGTCCATGGACAGTCCTCCCTCACCAGGGCCGCCTCCCACGTAGTCTACACCATTGCCCCACACGTCGTTGTTGCCCCACACGTCGTTGTATCGCACTGTGGCGCCCACTAGATTGACCAGCCCGCTCCCACCATTACCGATGATCAGATTGTTCTCCGCCAAACCGGCGCTATGGTTGAGCACTACACCGCCTTCATCGTTCTGCACCACCGTGTTGTTGCGCACAATGAGGACAGGATGTTCGTTGCTGTTCACCCCACCTCGACTGTTGCGGTCAATGATGTTGCCCTCGATGGTCACCTGAGCCTGATCCGACTCGAACCAGGCCCAGACGCCAAAGGCGTTGCCCGTAATCCGATTTTCCCGAACTACCACGGCTCCTTGCTCTATCCAGACGCCAGCGTTGAAATACCCATCCGCACTGCCTTGAATGGTGAAACCCTGGAGTGAGCTGTCCGTACCCAGGCGCACTACAGGTCCCTCTGCGCCTCCTGCGTCGATGACGGATTGTGACCAACCCTCTCCCACCAGCGAGACCCCTGCCGGAACAGCGACTTGTTCCTGATAGCGGCCGGCCGCGACCTGGATGGTATCCCCGAACAAGGCGTGAGGGATGGCCTCGCCAATGGTCTTGAAGGCTGTCTCGGGCAAACGGCCGTCCCCGGATTTGGTCACCGAAGCGTCCACATACCAGGTCAGGTTCGCCTCCCGCACGCTGACGGGGAAGGAAGTGAGGTTGTTCGCCTCGTTCACCTCCTGGATTGTATTCTCCGGGTCGACCCAGACGTAGATAGTCTCCTGGCCCACCCGGTCCGGCGTCCACTCCACCGCCACCATACGGCTCTCCCCAGCCTCCAGGCGGGTGATGACCTGGGTGGCACCGATCTGCACCCCGCCCTCCCGAGGATCCCCCCGGTACATGGCCACGACCACATCCTCCGCGGCCACCTCT
This sequence comes from Litorilinea aerophila, assembly GCF_006569185.2. Classification (NCBI taxonomy): domain Bacteria; kingdom Bacillati; phylum Chloroflexota; class Caldilineae; order Caldilineales; family Caldilineaceae; genus Litorilinea; species Litorilinea aerophila. Next base: position 17,442 of record NZ_VIGC02000004.1, read on the forward strand.
CCCACGTTCCACACCCACATGCGCAGCTCCGTCGGATAGCCCACTACCGCAGACCCGTGACTCCAAGCATCGAAGGCGAACTCCGGCATGTACTCGCGCACATAGGGGCCGGTAAATTCCCCTATAGCAGGCAAGCGAGCTACTTGGACAGGGTTGTCCCATGTGAATTTAAAATGATATCGATGAATGCCCAAAGGTAGGGATATGCTGAACTGGTAGGTGCCTCGACCCCTCTGGCCACTACGCAAGGACATGGGATACGCCACATCGTCGATCACCACATTTGCCGTGTGGGGAGGCAACATCTGTTCGTTCCAGAAGGAGACCAGATAATCAAATGTGGTCTCCACTGTGCCAGTGTAGGGCACTGCCATGCCACTGGGTAACGCAGGCACTGTGGTGCCAGGAGGCCCGCCGCTGAACACTTCCACCAGGGTGCCTCGGCCACCCGGCGCAAAGCCCACGGCCACCTGCCTCAGGTCGGCCGCCATGATGTTGTTACGGTGTCCCTCGCTGTCCATGAAGCCCTGATGGGCCCACTCCATCCCTTCCCGCCCTGATGTGGCTTGGAACAGATTCTCCCCTGTCCCGTAGGGGTATCCGCTGTCGTAGGCGCGCTCACTTGGGCCCCGGCCGGCCAGATCGACATGACCTTGACAGCAGTTGGAATTATTCATTCCCAAAGCATGGGCGCGTGCGGAGTAGGCAAGATTGGGATGCCATCCCAAAGGATTCACTGCGGCCAAATCTGGATACCCCCATGCCCCTGGATCCATGCGTGCCTCGTTGATCAGGACATGCATGTACCGCTCATCCAGGTTGGGCACAGCGTCAAAAGCGGTGCTGTAGGACTCGTTGGAATAGCTCGAATCCCCAGCGTTATTGTAGGCGCGCACACGGTACCAGTAGCTTTCTCCCACTACGGTGTCGACATCGGTGTAAACGGTCGTGTTCGCCGGCAAGGTGATCCAATCGCGCCATTCCGTGCCGAAGATCCCTTCTGCACGCTGCACCACGAAGCCCAGCTCATTGGTGATGTTGTCCGTCCAGGACAGGCGGATGGCCCCCTGGGGGGATGCTCCCACGTGCAGATCGCGTGGATTGGAAAGCGCCTTCGGTGCAGATGCCGGGGGGACTTGTCCGTCCCACACAAAGCCGTAGACATCCCAAGTATGGTTTCGGTTGTCCTGCCAGACCACTGTGTTCCCGCTGACTGCCGGATTGATCTGCTGGCTAGGCTCCAGGGTGACGGGGAACACAGTTCCATCTGCACGCACATAGACAAACACATCCCAGTTCCCGTAGGCGTCCCTGTCCTGCCAAATGATCAAGTGGTCGGAGACAGCGGGGTGTTCCTGCTGTCCCGGCCCTGTAAAGACAGTGAAGCGGCGGTTCTCCACCAGATCATACCCGAGGATGTCATAGCCCGGATCGGGCCAGCCGAAACACTCGTTCTGCCAGACCACTGTGTTGCCGCTCACACGGGGGTGACGGATCTCGCCTCTGCATTCGGTTCCCGGCTCCAGGAGATGGTATGTATTGTCCTCAATCCGATAGCCCCGGACCTGCCAGGTATTTTCGCGATTGTCTCGCCACACAACCCAGCCGTTATCGATGTCTGGATCGCCCTGAAATCCCGCGGCCACCGCCAGCGGAAAGGTTGTGCTGATGCTAATCTGGTATAGATACACGTCCGCCTGCCAGTAGTCGCCCGTTTCATCGTGATAGACAATGTAATCCTCCCAGATACGAGGAAACCGTTGGTGTCCAGGTCCGGTGGCCACGGCAAACACCTCACCGGTGCTCAGCCGGGTTGCGTAGATGTCCCAGGTGCCGTTGCGGTTGTCCTCATAGACCACCACGTCGCCGCTGATGTCCGTAAAGAGCTGGGCGGCACCGTGAGACGTGACCTGGAATTCCTTCCCACCGGCCAGGTCATAGCCCCACACATCCGTGGGGCCCTGGGAGCGATCATCGAACCAGACGACCCTGTTCCCATCTATGGATGGCGCTTCCTCGCTGGTCAACGGGAGGGCCGAGATGGGGAACTCCCCAGCCGGCGGTACGGAGAGGGAACGAACCGGTTGGAGCAAGGGCGGCATGGTAGAGGAGCGGGCCGTGGAGACGGCCGGTGTTGCGGTGGGCGTGGGCCAGGCGGACAGGCGCGGCCGGATCTCGCTGCCATCTACACCGGACGGGATCGGCGTGGGCAGCGGCTCCATGACGAGGCCAGCTTCTGCCGGAGAGGATGCCATCCAGCCCAGACTTAGCAGAAGGACGAGGAGGGTTACTCGCGGCATGAGCATTGGAGTACGCACGGGAAGAGAGCTCATTGCTTCCGGTTCAACGCCGGGTCACAGGCAGGAAGAGCAGGTCGGTGTAGGCAATGCCCTTGGGCACGGAGAGCATCGGCCCGCTGCCTTCCTGCGCGCGCAGGGGCTTGTCTGCATCCAGGAACAGGAGCGTGGTGGCCGTAGGATTCACCGTAGCCGTCACCCAGTAGTAGCCCTCGTCCGCCTCTGCAGTGGCCAGGATCAGGGAAAAGCGTCCCGCTCCATCTGTGTTCACCTCACCTAATAGATGCTGGTTGACCAGTACCTGCACCGACGTATTGGGCGGGAAGTTGTCTCCCTGTACGGTGAAATAGCTGCCCGGCGCGCCGTCCGGATAGTTCAACCAGGTGCGGGCTCCCTCCACCACGAAGTCCCACTTCTCCGCCACGTCGGGATAGTCGGCAAAACGTTGCAGGGTGAGGGTGGGTGTGACCACGTCCAGGTAGAAAGGACCGGTGCCCACCCAGAAATGGCCCCTGGCCCCATACCAGGCCGACAGGCGATTCCAGCGATCTTGCGCCTCCTCCGTGGTCACGTAAGCTCCTAGGGTGTTGGCATAGGGGATATACGTTGAGGCGGCGCTGGTGTTCAGGTAGTTCGCCAGCACCGTCAGGCTAGAACCCTGTACGTAGTCCATCCAACCTACGCCAGTCTTGTCGGCCTTCGCTGCCGTGAAGGCCAGCGCGCCGTCCGCCTCTGCACGGATACCCGGAGCCAGGTTGTGCCAGGCGCCAGGGCCTGTAGCGTACCCAGGCCACCAGGTATGGACGTTGTGCTCAGCGTCCAGTTCCCACGCATCTTCGTAGGTCTCGATGACCAAGGGGTCCAGAGAAACGATGCGAACACCCTTGAAGTGACTCAAAAAGCTCTCCAGACCGGGCTGGGCGCTTTCGTCAAAGATGGGACTCTCCGGCTTGCCCCGGTCAAAGGTCAAAATCATACGCATGACGAAGTCGGCCACATCCAAAGGGCTCCCGTCATGCCATTTGACGGTCTGGAACAAGTCCGCCGGATAGCGGACAGTGCTCTTGATGCGGGCCGTCTGAGGCTGGCCGAACTTTTCCCCGGCAGTGATGAAGCGCTGCTGCACGGGATCCCAGTCTACCCAGGCATCGGTCGACACGGTGATGCTAGAGGCGAAGGTCAGGGTGACCCAAGGATGAGTCCGCACAATGGGTAATCCCTTCTGGGCTACCACTTCCGCGGCCTCGATGCGATGAGGCCAGGGCAACCCGTCCTCCGGATCGGTCATTAGGGCCCAATCTTGAGTAGCGCGAATGGGCATGGTATCCTGGAGCCAGTCGCTCCCTCCCAAGGGGTTCCAGGGACCCATCGGGGTGGATCGCGTCTGGGCGATGCGTATCACGCCACCCTCCTGTTCCTTGAAGCGTACCGTGTGCGGCCAGGCCTGGACACCGGCAATGCCACCCACCCGGCTGACAGCAACAGATATCGCGGAACGAAACGGGGAAAAGCTTTCCCCGTTTACCAGCCAAATGCGTACCGAACCTACACCTGGATCCTGGAAAGAAGCCTCCAATGCCCGACGGAACAGGTCATCTCGTTCTGCCATGGTGGTGTAGGTCCGATTGGCCAGGCGACTTGCCACTTCCTGAAACTCTGGCGACGGGTTGTATGATTGCCACAGGGGCACCGCCATACCTGATGGGGTATAGAAGAACAGAAAATTACTCCCTGCATCCCGCCTGGCCGAGGTTGTGAGCCAGCCACTTGTATATAGGTGCCAGGCTCCTTCCCTAGGATCAGATTGGAGATAGATGGCCGCAGCCTCTGAGCCTGTCTTGTATTGACGATCTACCGTAAAGCCCGCCATTTCCAGTTGGTCCGCGATGTAGTCCCCTATCTGCCGACGCAGATCTTCACTGCGGATCAAGAAAATGACAACGATGGGCTGACCTCCATCGTACCACTTGCCGTTGACTAGAGTGGCACCCATGCTGCGCATCTCTGTGTCGATGGCAGCCAGGGCCTGGGCTGTATCATAGGCGTAACGGGTTTCAATGGCCTGAATAGCTTCCCGATACCGCACGTAGTCGGCATCGGCCGGAATGAGCGGCACATACTTCGGCGTGGCTGCCCCTTGGAATATCGTCTGGGCAATGAAGTTCCGGTCGATCAACCAGTTGAGGGCTTCCCGGATGCGATAGTTGGAGAAGGGGTTCAAGCGACCGTCCTGGAAGCGGGGACCGGCGGGGTTGATGGTCAGCTCGTTGTAGCCGCCAAAGAAGCGCACGTAGTCCAGGTTCGGATCGTTTTCCACCGTTTCAAGGAGAGCGCCGCTTACGATATCGGCTGCGTAGATGTCCAATTGGGAGGTGCGTAACTGTTCAATGGCGGTGGTCACTGACGGCTGGGCGGTAAAGATAACCGTGTCCACCCATGCCCCGGTGTGGTCGGTGGTCCCCGGCGGCGTGCCGGGTTGGTTCTCCTGGGCCAGAACGTTGTGTACACCAATTGCCGTGCAGATCCAGAATGCGAATGTGAGCGCCATCAACGTGCGGAGCATGGCGTGCGTCTTCATCCTCCTCTACCTCCTTTGCGGTGCGTGTAGGGTTATAGGTGCTGTCGGTCTACAGAAAAGGCCGGGGCCGATTTCCTGGCCCCGGCCTATTGCTCTTCCTTGCAGGCTATCTCCAGATCACCGGCAGGTACAGGAACTCGTCCAGCGCTACGCCTCCCGGACCGCCCGGATCCGCTATCACCCCGTTGGCCGTGAGATCCCCGTCCCCGCGGCCCCCGTCCACCAGGTGCAGCCGGATCGTCCGCCCCAGGATCTCCGCACCCGTCCCCGTGGCTGGATCGTAGCCGAACTCGTACCAGTGCGCTTCCGCATCGTCCGGCGTGGGCCCGTACTTCCAGTACCCCGTGGCCATCGGACCATCGTGGACCACGAGGGTCAGGGTGATGCCGCTCCCCGGGCTCAACCCCACCATTTCAAAGGCCAACAGGCTTCCATGTGACCCTCTTACTCACGTTGGTTAGGCTCCCAGGCGGTGCTACGCTCAACGGCCAGCCCAAGGCAGGTAGATACGCCATTCCAGGCTCTTAAGGCTTTCGGTGCGCTGCTCTCTTGGATTCGGATAAAGAGTTTGCACCACAGGGAGATAGATGACATTTTGAGTAGAATTTTCGGGGACAATCGCTGTATTCAGCATCGTGATGCCCAGGACTGGTGCAATTTCATCGGCTGTCAACCTGGGCTCGCTTGTCAAATACAACCGCTTGGTGGACGAAACCACTTCCGTGTTTACCTTCACTACAAAGGACCGTTCCACCTTTTCGCCATTCTCAACCGTGCCAAGCATCCAGCGAACCTGGCCGAATTCGATTGTGCCTCCATCTGTGATGCTCTGCGGCAACACAGTCACGCCGGCCGGAATACTGGTCGTCAGCACAGTATTATTTAGCGGGAACCCAAGACTATTCGTGAAGCTCAAGGTATAGGTCAGAAAATCGCCAGGGTAAACGACCCCTAAGGGGGTAACCTCGTAGTTCAAGTTCGGCCCAGGCAATCCCACCTGTACCAGATCGGCGAAAGCTTCATGCGAGGCACTCTCAGCGTTCACCTGACCGCGAACCACATAGTTCCCCTTAGCAAGTGTTCCGGGCAAGGCAAATAGAACAGTTGCCTCAGACCCGTTCGGCACCTCAAACGGCTGGCTGTTTGTATATACTGTGTTGGATAGGGTATCGAGCACGCGAATTGTCAGGGAACCCGATACGGGATTCTCTTCGAGCCAGTTGGTGACCGTAACCACGACAGGGACCTCTTCTCCAGGCAGGACGGCTCTTGGCAGGGCATAGTCCAAGGCAAACGGCCAAAGAGCCTGAAAAGCAACGGCATTGGAATCCGCTGTAAGCTCCTGTCCATCCAACGGATTCACCAAGCTCAGGGTTGCCGGCGGCAACATTCCTTCAGTGCCAGGAGCCCCCGGAAAACCAAACGTGAAAGTAAGAACCTTCATAGCAGTGGGGTTTACGACCGTGTGCCAGGTGATGCTGCTCCCGCTCTGGACTGCGCCTCCTGCATCCAGCAACTCTATCCCTGCCGGCAAGGTTTGGGTAACGGTAACAGGCACCGTGCTGGTGAATGGATTGTTGATCCACAGTTGTGCTTCGTGCTGCTGTCTCCAAGGTACTGGGAGAATGTAAGTGCTCAAGGGGGGATCAATAGGCATTGCTTCTTGTTCTGCGCTGCTGGCAGCTGCGCTGCTCGATGAGAGACGCGTCGGGTTCCAGGAGCTTATGACGCTGTCGACAAAGTAGACGCCCCAATCATTTGCGCCCAAAATGACGAACTCTATGTCCGATTCCTGTGTCGGCGATATGCCTGTGGTGCCAGAATCTTTTTTGTAATTTAGGCGCACCACTCCTGTTGTCCCTGGCTTCAGGTTGATGGTGGCTTCCTCCTGGGTAAATATAGTTGCCCATGGCAAACCAAAACGACTGGTGTCTACCCTATACCGCGCCGTCACGTAAAATGTGACTTCGTTGGAGCTCGTATTTTCCAAATGGACTTCGCTCCAAGAATCGGTTTCATTCCAGAAGGGCCCCCAACCAGTGCCCTCACTGCGGTGCACAATTCGCTGCACTCGTCCGGTGGCAGGGTTGGGGTCTTGCCGCAGAAGAATCTGGAGCAGACCTCTGGAGGCCGTTTCATGGATCTGTTGCAAGATATCCGGTGAACCGGCCAGCGTAGACACGGCCAGGTTATACATTTGTATGGACTCGCCGAGATTTTTCGCGTTCACATATGTATCCAGAAGAGTTCTCGAACCGCCCAATGCAACCAGTCCGGCACCGTCCAAAAAATAACTTGCCAACAACTTAGCCGAGGTGCGCCACACGAAATTTGCCAGGGCGTTGGACCGCTCTGAATGGGCACGCCGCAGATCTGTCAACGTCAAACGAGGATAACGCAGTCGTTGCCCTAGAAGAATCAAGGCGCCGGTACGCAGTTTCAAATCTGCCTCATAAGTTTTCTGGTCAGCCTCGCTCATGCCGGGCAAATTGGCCAACAGCTGGCTACGGCGTTCGCGAAGAAAATCTTTCAGCTCTTCAGCTGTACGGTCCACAGTGGGGTACAACAGTGTTTGTGTACCATCATTCACACCAAACAGATGTTTTCGCAGCTGATCTTTGGCTATACTTTTCGAGAGTGATTTTGCCGAATAACCGGCAAGTTCGCCTGTGAAAAATTTCAACCCTCCCCAACCCAGAAGTTCAGTAAGCTCTTCAGGAGGAGTCCCTCCCAATTTCGCAAAGCTGAGCTCAAATAGGCGGTAGACTCTGGGATGTGCATTGGCGAATTGGGTATTCCACGTGCCTGGAATGTAGCATCCTGGGCACTTCAAGCGAAAGGCCAGTTTCAGATTCTCCAAATTGCCGCTCTGAGAGAGCCCTCCCAGCACATCTGCCATACCAAAGACAAAATCCGCAGCCAGTTGAGCCGCATTGGCGCCAATCTCACCACGGAAATATGCGCCATGCTCGGCAATTTCTTGAGCATCTCCCTTAATATAATCCAGGCTATCCGTTGCTATATTGACGATTCGATCTATGCTGTGCAGGAATGTCCCGCTGGGAGGAGCGTAGGTCGTAAATGTGACAACTGTAGACCGGGACAACCGGATGCCATCATCCAGGACCGTTGCGAAAATCGTGGCGGTACCTGGAGCTGTAGAACGAACAGAGCCTACCACACGACCATTGTTATCTGTGGCCAATAAAGGCTGCTCGACAAGATCGAGCACACCCCTACTCGATTCCAGCCAGACAGTCTTGCCCGGCACAGGCTGACCTGCCGCGTTCAGAAGTTGGACCACGATCGAGGCCCTGGATGCGCCATCAGCCGGTACGGAATCAGGCTGAGAATATAGCACGGATCTCATCGGATCCACCATGGCCGTAGAACGCCCCACAAAATCCACCCCGGTCGCATCCGGCGGCACGGACACCGTGCGGGAAGCCGGCGAGAAGGTGAAGTCCTCCTTGGCCGGCGTGACCGTATAGGTCCCTTCTGCCAATCCGCTCAGGGTATAGCGGCCGTCGCCGTCCGTGGTGGTGGTATGCCCCGCGTCGTCCGTGATGGTTACACCGGACAGGGGGGCTCCGTTGGCGTTCGTCACCCGACCGGAGACAGAGTGGGTAGCTGGCTCTACATCCGGTGCCAGTTTGACCACAAAGGTATCTGAATCGCCGTCGAAGACATTATCGAAGGCTCCTGGCGTGATCGGGAAGTCAGAGGAGCCGGTCCAACCTGTGACGTAGATATTTCCATTCTTATCTATAGTGATGTCTTGGCTTTCCTCCCTATCTGTTCCTCCCAGGAGGGTGACATAGGGGAGGTCGTTTTCCATGGGGTTCAGCTTGACCAGGAAGATATCGAGATTGTCATAATTGTTATGGCCATTGTTCAAGCTATTATCATACACTTCTGGTGTGGCTGGAAAATCAGAAGATAGAGTTTGGCCCGTGATGTAAGCGTTTCCGTTCTCATCTACATGGATGCCTGTACCCAAATCCCAATTGCTCCCCCCTAAAAAGGTAGCGTAGAGAACGTTGCCTCCTTCAGGGCCCAGCTTAGTCACAAAGACATCGCTAGGGCCATCAAGGCTAGTATCATAGGCTCCAGGAGTGACTGGGAAGTCGGAGGAGCTAGTGTTACCTGTGATCAAGGCATTCCCATCCGGATCCACGGCAATATCGGAGCCAAAGTCTTCATTATTTCCTCCTAAGAAAGTGGCATATAAGAGATCGCTTCCTATGGGGCTAAACTTGGCTACGAAGATATCGTGGTAGCCGCCGTTAAAGCTCGTGTTATAGGCCTTTGGCGTGACCGGGAAGTCGAAGGAGCTAGTAGTGCCCGTGATATAGGCGTTTCCATCCGTATCCACGGCGATACGGGCGCCATCATCCCAGCTGCTTCCCCCCAAGAAGGTAGCGTAAGCGAGGTTGCTCCCCAAGGAGCCCAACTTGGCTATGAAGACATCTACATAGCCGTTAAAGCCCATATCATGAGCTCCGGGTGTAGTTGGGAAGTCGGAGGATTCAGTAGTGCCTGTGATGTATGCGTTCCCATTTCCATCTACGTCAATACCAGTGCCTCCATCTAAGTTGCTTCCTCCTAAGAAGGTAGCGTAGAGGAGGTTGTTTCCTGTAGGGTTCAGCTTCGCTACAAAGATGTCCCGGTTGCCATTGAAGCTTACATCGTAGGCTTCTAATGTAACTGGGAAATCGTAAGAATCAGTGGTGCCCGTGACATAAGCATTGCCGTTCTGATCCACTATGATATCGTTGCCCCACTCGTTACCAGCTCCTCCTAGGAAAGAGGTGTAGAGAAGAGTGTTTCCTGTAGGGCTCAGCTTGGCTACAAAGGCATCACTGGAACCGTTGTGGAACGAGTCGTAGGCCCCCGGCGTGGCCGGGAAGTCGGGGGAATCGGTCCAGCCCGTCACGTAGGCGTTGCCGCTTCCGTCCACGGCGATGGCATAGCTCTGGTCACCACCGCTTCCCCCCAGGAAGGTGGCGTAGGCCAGGTCGGAGGCGCCGGCCGCTTGGACAGAGGGGCCGGGGAGCCAGGGGGCGGAGGAGAAGGGGGAAGTCACCTCAAAGGTCTGGGCGTTGATCCGTTCCACGTTCCCACGTTCCACGTTTGCACGTTCCACGCGGAGCAGGGGCAGGGTGAAGTCGCCCACCGCCGTGCGTAGGCGCAAGCCCTGCCTGCCGCTGGCAGTGGCGAGCACATCTACCTCTTCCTCTTCCGCCCCCTCTACTTGCAGATGTACGGCGGAAAGATCGGCGCCAGCCCGGGTCACCAGCCGCCAGCTCCAGCGGCCGGCCTCACCCGTCACCTCCAGATCCACGCCCGGATAGAGGTCAACATAGCGCACCCCGCTCCAGACCGGCACGTGGGTGCGCCACTTCTCGGGGTCGTTGCCCAGGAAGTAGTTCACCGAGGTCTCCAGTCGGCCGAAGGGCTCCAGACGGGGGTGGGGGGTGGCGCCGGGGAAGGTGAGCTTGAGGTTGACGCCCTGCACGTTAGCGGGTTCCACGTTGGCAGGTTCCCCTCTCAAACGTTCCAACGTACCACCCTGCGCACGTTCCACGGCGCTTATCCAGAGGGCATCCTCGGCCAGCCAGAGGGCCCGGTCGCCGCCGTAGACGCGGAAGCGGACCCCCTCGGGGAACTGGCCCACGTTCTCGATGAACATCACCGAACTGCTCCCCAATGCCGGCATGGCCGGGTCGCTGCCCGTGCCGGCCCCGACCTGGGCCGCCGCAGGCCTGCTCAGGGTCAGGGCCAGCAGGGAGAGCAGGATCCCGATCTGCCAGATTTTCGTTTTCATAGTCGTTCCTTCGGTCTTTTTGTTTTTGTCTTCTCCAGCGTTGTGCGCAGCCGGGGCAAGCCGCCTTTCGGCCGGCCCACCCCGGCCCCGTGTCCCCACGCTCACCGCGCCGGCGTGATGGACACGTCGTCGAAGTGCAGGGTGCCTGTGGGATTGGCGCCGCCGAATAGGAGTGGCAAGAGGAGCGCCATGCAAACCAGAAGACCGAATCCGGTGAAAACGCGCCCTTTCATTTGAGCCTCCTGCTTTACATAGATGCCGTGGCCGGGTATGCTCTTCGGCCAGCGTAAGTATAGCCCCCCCGCCACTACCCCGCCATGGGCATCTCCCGGCGTGTTGTAGCAGTCGATCTCCATGAGATGGGTTGGGGGTAAGCCTGGTCAACGTTCCACAACAGGTAGATAGATGAACTCCTGTTCACCGAAGAGGCCGAAGAGGCTCAAGTGGCAGACCGGCACGGAAAGGCGATTCTGGGCCGGCTGGCGGTTATACGGGCCACAGGCTGCGTCCGTCCAGCTCAGGGTGTCCGGATCCCATCGCAACAGTACCAACAGCTCTTCGTCCAGACCGAAGACTTCGGCATCGGTGTAATCGATGGTGACCTGGATAGGCGACGATAGGGAGAGGTTTTCTTGCAAGATGCCGCCCTGATAGACGTTGAGCTGGAAAGCTCTGCCGGCCAGGCGGTGGTTGGGTGGCCGCCAGCCCAGATTGAAGGGCGCATAGACCAGCGTGCTGCCCGCCGGCAACAGGTTTGCCGGGACGCTCACCATGCTCTTGCCCCCGTCGGCGTAGTTGAACTCCAGGGTGTGGGGCTGGCTCGGATCGGTAATTGTCACAGAGGCCTGCTGGGTTGATTGCATCTCCCATACTTCAGCGCCGTTGGCGCTGTTGTTGACGCCAAGGTAAAGGCGGCCGTTATGCTCAGCCATAGCGTTGAGCCATACATAGGTGTTGTTGCTATCCCCCAGGCCTTCAAGAGCAGCTGGTTCCCAATCGGTCCCATTTATTGTGCGCCAGAGTCGAAAGCCGTTGAACGTATTCTGTGTGGCTGCATAGAGATATCCACCGGTGACGAGCCCACCGAAGATATATTGATTTTGGGGGTTGCCAAAACCGTTATCGACGACTTTGACCCAATCGTTTTGGCTATTGCAGATAGTTGCGATACAACGCCAAATTTCGGCTCCTTTGGTTGTGCCGACGACACGAGAAATAAATGCATATAGCGCGTTGTTGAAAACGATGAGCCTTTCTACGCGATGTGCTTCTAAATCACCAAATCCCGGGTCATTTACGCGCACCCAGTTGGTTCCGTCGTAGCGCCACACCTCACCTCCCAGCGGGCCATCGGAATGTGCATCATTTTGCCAGTCTCCATGACGGGTGCCTGCATACAGGTAGCCGTTGTATTCCACCAGCGACAGGACACCGGTGTTGTATGGGTCACCGAAGCCGCCAGAGGCAATCTGTTGCCAGTTCTGTCCATCGGCTGTGCGCCAGATCTCGGCGCCTAGTGTGCTGTGATCTTGCCTATCCAGAGTTGCGTACAAATAGCCTCCCAGTGCGGCCATTGTGGGCACCCACCGATAGTCGGTGCCGATACTCCCTGGCGGTGTCACGTTCTCCCACGTGGTACCATCCGCCGTGCGCCAGAACTGTGGCCCGTTGGTATGCCAGTTGTTACAATCTGGGTCATCACAGATGAAGGTAAACGTGGCCGCATAAAGATGGTTATTGAACACAGCCATAGCATCGATCTCAACGTTTGTGCTATCGCCAAAACCCAAGTTGTTCACCGTACTCCAAGAGCCATCATTTTCTAAACGCCATACATATGGCCGGTATCCCGAAGCATAGAGATGGCCTTTGAAATTCACCAGGTTGCTGATCCATGTGTTCTGTCGTTCCCCAAACCCATTGATGTTCACCTGCTTCCAACCTGGCACGCCCGGCGCGAATTTTTGGATGCGATGGTTGTTGGTGTCGGTCACATAGACGTTACCAGCGCTGTCTACCGTCACGCCACGAGCACCACGAAATTGCCCGGTCCGGCTCCCCCAACTTCCCCCGATGGTAGTCAGGTAATTGCCGCCTTCATCAAAGACTTGAATGCGATTATTCCATTCATCAGCCACATAGAGCCGGTTAAAGTTGTCTACAAACAGGTTGTTCGGTCCATTGAAATGAGCAAAATCGTTGCTCCGGATGCCGGTCTCCCCCATGGTGCGCACGTACTGACGATTGGCATCGAAGACCTGGACGCGGTGGTTGTCCCGGTCGGAGACGTAGATCGTACCGTTACTGTCTACGGCAACATCCTCCGGCAAGTTGAAATGGGCGTGATCGGTGCCTGCTTGACCCGGCGTTCCCAGAGTCGCGACTAGCTCCAGGCCCGTGTTGTAGATTCTAACTGTGTGGTTGCATGAATTAGCCACGTAGAGATAGCCGTTGCTGGGAGCAAGGGCTACCCCGCCCGGGCACTCCAGGCCATCTATCGTGGCGTGGTATGAACCGTCCGGGTTGTAAATTTGCACCCGATTATGCCAGCGATCAGCGACATAAACCCGCCCATTGGCATCAACAGCCACGTCATCCGGGTTGTTTAGCCGGTCATTGCTGTGATCCCAATCGCCTTTGACGCCTGCCGCGCCTACCGCCCATATCGGTGTGCCATCAGGGGAAAGCTTGTTTAGCCGGTGGCCGTGCTCTTCTGTTAAATAGAAGTTCCCATCATCGGCGATGGCTATACCTGTCGGGGTATTGTAATGGTAGCCGTCAGTAACGTAAGGAACGCCGGTCACACCGTACGTGCGTATATAGTTCCAGGTGCTTCCCGAAGGAAAGAACTGCTGCACACGGGTATTCACCCAATCGGCCACATACAGATTGCCCATGGCATCCACGGCGACATCGGAGGGGTTTTTGAACTGGTTGTTATCCGTCCCCCAACCTGCCCCAATTGTGGTCACATGAGCCCGTGTGGAGCGGTGAAACACCCGGACCTGGTCATTCCAGGTATCGGCCACATAGATGTAATTTGCATCTACAGCCACGCCAGATGGGTTGTTGAGTCCACCAATGGTTGCCACATAGCCGGGCGATGCGGGGTTCGTGATATTGAAAATCTGCACCCGATTGTTGCCGGCGTCTGCCACATAGAGCTCAGTGCCGTAGATAGTGATGTGGCGTGGACCACAGAACTGAGTCTGTCCCGAACCACATATCCCCGTCTGACCGAGGGTGGCCAGATAGGTGCCATTGCTCTGGAAAATTTGAATCCGATGGTTGCCCCGTTCCCGGTTCCAGAAGGGAGCGCCATCACTGACGTAGATATTGCCATTGGCGTCAAAGGCTACACTGATAGGGTCAACAAACTGGCTATTGCTGTTCCCTTCCACCCACATTTCCCCCAACTCGAGGATTTTCTGCCCGGAGGGGTCGAGTTGCACAACACGGTTCGATGTGGCATCCACCACCCAGATGTTTCCCCCACCGTCGACCGCAACATCCACAATCTCCCAGAAGGACGTATCCCCACAGCCGTCGGGGAAACGGGCGCAGCCAAATTGCTGCTTGAAGTTCCCCGCATGATCATACTGGAGAACTCGGTTCCCCCACTGCTCACCAATCCAGATATTGCTTCCATCGGTGCCAATGCCATAAGGGAAGTTAAGGTGTAGGGTATCAGCGGTGTAAGCTACTTCTGACACCCCAAACGTCTGTACGTAGCGGAAGCTCAGCCCCGGCTGGCCAAGGGGAATAGCGGCCGCATCCACGCTCTGGGTTTCCATCTTTGGCGCCTCGGCAAAGGGAGCGGAAGGTTTGCTCTCCGGGCCAGCCAAAGGTGGCCCCTCCGGCGCTGGGAGAATCTCCGCCGGACCTGGCGGCTGTAGCCCTTGGGCGGCAATCGGGAGGGCGGGCAATAGCGCCAGGAACAGCGCTACGCAAAACAGCGGGCAGAATCCGGTGAGAACTCGCGCTTTCATTTTGCTCTCCTGTTTTGTAATGGATTTGGGATTTGGGTGTTCGCTGTGCCGACATAATGCAGGTGTCGTCGAAGTAGCGTATCCTGGGCGAGCGACGGCAGATGCGCACTCCTCGGGCCCTTCCGGTTTCTCCTCCATCAGGGGCGTGCTGTCCTGACGACGGCATTCGTCTGTCAATTCGGCGGCTTGGGTTGGCTCCATGGCAAATCAAGGCAGATGGTATTAGCGGTCGCGCAGCACCAGCGGCAGGTAGAGCTGCACTGCATTGTTCAGGTTTGTGGTGCTCAGATTTAATGTATAGGTGGCCTCACAACCATAGCTGCTGTCCCTCGCAGGGGATATCTGGATGAAGTACTTTCTTCTACGGATTCCACCTCGGTGTCGAAACAGCCTGGCTGCTGAATGGTGCATTCGTTCTTCCGCAAGGCCGGCTCATCGCTGAATGAAAGGCAGGTACAGGGTGTTGCCTTCTGACCGAGTGCCCGGGCCTCCGGGATCGGTGATGACTCCGTTGGCGGCGAGGTCACCATCGCCCCGTCCACCGTCCACCAGATGGAGGGTAATGAGGTTGCCGTTTATCTGGGCGCCCGCGTTGGTGGTGGGGTCGTAGTCAAAGGGATACCAGTGGTCGGCTGGGTTATCGGCTGTAGGCCCGTACTTCCAGTAGCCGGAGGCCACAGGGCCGGTGTGGATGGTGAGGGTCAAGGTGACGGCACTGCCCGGGTTCAGGCCTTGCACCTGGAAGGTCAACAGGCCCTGGGGCAATTCCACCCCGGGCGGAGGAGTGACCGTAGGCGAGATGGATTGTACATTCGAGAGGGTGACGTCCTCGGGCCCGGCCAGGGTGATGGGGTGGCCGGTGGTGCTGACCAGCGTCTCCACGTGGGGTTGTTGGTCGTCGGGGATGCCGTCCCCATTGCCGTCGCTCAGGGGCGGCGTGGACTCCTCAAAACGTAAGATAAACAGACCCCCGTATCCATCTGCCACGTAGGCATAAGGGCCGGCGATTGCGACGACGGAGGCAGCCCACGGCGTATCATAGAATCCCACCTCAGTTGGGTTGGCCGGGTTGGAGACGTCGATGATGCGGAGGCCTGCTGCCTCGCTTGCCAGGTAGGCGTAGGAGCCAACGATTGCGACGTCTTGGAAGTCATACTCCACATTCTCTTCGCCCCGTGTGTCATAGAAACCTACCTGGGTCGGGTTGGCGGGATTTGAGATGTCAATGATGCGCAAGCCATTAGGGCCATCCGCCACGTAGGCGTAGGGACCGGCTACTGCGATGGCATTGACAGATCCCTGTATATTGTAGGAGCCCACTTCGATTGGATTACTGGGGGTGGAGATGTCAATAATACGTAGACCTCCATCCGCCACGTAGGCATAGGAGTCGGCGACTGCGATGTCTACGGCCGTCCCCGGTGTGTTGTAGGAACCTACCTCGGTTGGGCTAGCGGGGTTAGAAATGTCGATGATACGCAAATCTCCATCCGCTATGTAAGCGTAATGACCCGCTACTACGACCTCTTGGACAGACCTCTCGTAGGCACCCACTTCGGTTGGGCTGATCGGGCTGGCGATATTGATAATGCGTAATCCTGCATCTCTAACTGCCACATAAGCGTAAGAGCCGGCAACTGCGACATTGAAGGCAACTCCCGGCGTATTATAGAAGCTAATCTGGTTGGGGTTTGCAGGGTTAGATACGTCGATGATGAACAAGCCTGTATCTACCCCTGCTACATAAGCATGAGCGCCGGCAACTGCAACGTCGGAGACATACTCTGGTATCTCATAGGCACCCACTTCGATTGGACTACTGGGCTTGGAGATGTCGATGATGCGCAAGCCCTTATTCCCATCTGCCATATAGGCATGAAAATCAGCGACTGCGACATCAAAGGCATGCCCCGGCGTGTCATAGGAGCCTACCTCGGTTGGGTTAGCGGGGTTGGAAATATCGATGATACGCAGATTCCCTTCTGTCACATAGGCGTAGTCACCAACGAC
The DNA here is from genome assembly GCF_006569185.2 of Litorilinea aerophila. NCBI lineage: Bacteria > Bacillati > Chloroflexota > Caldilineae > Caldilineales > Caldilineaceae > Litorilinea > Litorilinea aerophila. The sequence goes on from NZ_VIGC02000004.1 coordinate 34,143, forward strand.
TTCCACGTCGTCGGCTCCCCACCCTTCGTCGTAGGAGCTCACCTCGATCGGGTTAGCGGGATTGGAGACGTCGATGATGATCAGACTTTTGGCCGTCGGGCCAAATCCCCCTGATATTTCCGTTACATAGGCGTAAGAGCCGGCTACGGCGACGTCAAAGGCATATTCTTGTGTCTTATAGGTGCCCACTTCAGTGGGGTTGACAGGGTTGGAGACGTTAATGATACGCAGACCGCTATATCCTGCTGGCACGTAGACATAGGAACCCGCAACCGCGACGTTATGGACATCTCCCGACAAGTCGTAGGAGCTCACTTCAGTTGGATTGGCCGGATTAGAGATGTTGATGATACGCAGACCTTTATCCCGAACCACCACATAGGCGTAATCACCGGCGACTGCGACCCCCTCAGCATCCCCGGGGGTGTCATAGGAGCCTACCTCGATCGGATTGGCCGGGTTGGAGATATCGATGATACGCAGACCTCCCCCTTCGGCTGCGACATAGACGTAGTTGCCCGAAACAGCCACGTTAGACACAGAATCCGGTAGCACCACATACCCCACCCGGGACAGATTGCCCGACCCGCTGAACTCCATCACGGCTAACTCAGGGCCAATGCCCGCGTAAATGTAATTTCCCTGGACAGCTACGGCCAGAGCAGAGCCCCCGATGTGTCCAACCAGTTCCACATTCTGGGCCTGCTGCACCAGGGCGGCGGCCTGGGCGCGGTCCGGGGACAGGGGCACGCCGTTCCCGAAGATGGACGGAGCCGCGCCCCAGGCCAGGAGGGCGATAAGCGAGAGCAGGGCAATGAACGGTTTTCTTCCCATGATTTCACCTCGGTGTCGAAACAGCCTGGCTGCTGAATGGTGCGACCACTCTTCAGCAAGGCCGGCTCAGCGCCGGATGAAAGGCAGGCCAGCCATGGACAATGTGCGCTTCAGGTTGTGTATGCTGATGGACAGCAGGCAGATACTACCGCCGCTGTTCGACGCCAGCATGGAGATGGACTTTGTTCAAGATTGGATGTAGGTGTGGTTCCGTGGCTTTTCACGGAACCGGCCCGGCGAGGGAAAATCTGGCAGAGCTCGTGATGTCGGGTGCGATGATGTCCGCTCGATAACCCGCCTGGGGGACGGCCGCCCATCCACTGGACGGGCGGCCGGGCCGACCGGCCGATACTAGGGCCATCATAGCACCTTCCACACCGGGATACAAGCCCCCTGGCGCCGGCCCTCTCTGTGGGAGGGGGGATCCGGCGCCATTTTTGCAAATTTTGCAAAAATATCCCCCGCCCATTCGCTGGACAGGGGAAGAGGTTGCCTGGTTCGTCAAGCAGGAAGGTAGGCGCAGTTGGGTGTAGCGCCGGTTTGACGCTGTTTACAGCTCCCGCAGTTTACGGCTCCCGCACCACCACCAGCTGATCCACGCCCGACTCTGCGCCCCAAACCTCCCCAGGGCGGCCCAGGAGCTGGCGCACGTTGGCCGGTGAGCTGGGCAGGGGAAAGACGTCGAAACGCTCCTGGGAGGGGTCGAAGCGCACCAGCGCATTGGATCCGAAGTCGCTCAGCCAGACCGCGTCGTGCTCATCCACGTATACGGCGTAGGGCCGGGGCCTGTCGCCGGGCAGGGGCCATTCCCGCCACGCATCACGGGCCGGGTCATACATGGCCAGCTGGCCTGCGTTCCACTCGCTCACCCAGAGGCGGCCAACAGAGTCGGACCAGATGCGTCGTGCGCCCTGGCCAGGGGTGGGCGGCTCCAGGACCACGGCTTCGAAGGTGTTGAGATCGATGCGGGCGATGTGACTGCCGGCCAGGGAAGCGTAGTAGATGGCGCCGTCCGGCGTGGCTGTGATGCCGTAGGGGCCACGCCCGCGCGGTGCATCGAAGACCTGCACCGTGCCCGTGGCCGGGTCGAGGCGGCCGTAGATGCCGCTCTGGCCGGTGAACCAGAGGATGCCGTCGGCGTCAAAGGCGGCCGTGTTGAGGTTGGCATAGCCACTGTCCGGCGGCAGGGGGAAGACTGCCACCGCCTCTGTCTCTGGGTCTACCCGGACGATGGCGTTCAAACCACCGTCGGTGACCCAGGCCGCGCCGTCTGGGCCGACGATGACGCCGTGGGGAGCCGAGCCCGTACCCAGGGGAATGTGATGGGTCTCACCGGTGGTAGGATCCAGCCGACCCAGCTCGCCGCTGGCCTGGGCCGTGTACCAGACGGTTCCATCGGGTGCCGGGGCCACGTCGTGGGGATGGGATCCCCGGGGGACCGGGTACTCCTGCAGGGTGAGTTGACTGGCGTCGGGGATGGAGGCTGGAGCCGTTGGCGTGACCGTCTCCGTTACGGGTGTGGACGCGAAGGGGGTGGGCGCGGCCGCGGGTGTGACCGCTGTGCAGCCGACGAGCCAGAGGGCAGCTAAGCCGGCCAGTATTGTGCGCAGCATGATCTCCTCCTTGTATTCTCTGTCTACCCACTCTGCACCGAGGACAAAGACCCAATACTTCCTTCCGGGAGGCATGCCTGCTTTCAGGGAAGATCAAGGCTTTCAAATAGATTGAAACCACTCTTCATCAATGATTATTTTTTCAACCACTTTTCTCTGGACACCGAGCTCAAGATTTTTCAGCAGGTCGAGCAATTGTTCGCCGTCGATCAGGTCAATGGGAGGCGCGCCGTCCCGCGTCGCTTCCTTCTGGGCGTCACGGGAAAATGATCCTGTGGTGATGAAGAGGCCTTTGTCCGTGCGCCCGACCATTGCGCCGCGAAAATCCCTGATTTCCTTGGCTCCGACAGTTCCCGCCCAGCGTTTGCATTGAAATAAAACTTGAAAGCTCACCAGATTCTGTACTCGAAGAATGCCCCGCCCATCGATGCCTCCATCCCCTGTCCGGCCGGTTACATCCACTTCTACAAAGCCACATTCGCGTAGGAGTCGTTGGGCAAGCCGTTCAAATGAATCTGGCATCATTCTTGATAGCACGGACATTAATTGGCTTCGCCATGCATCGGACGAAGTTTCATCTTCCAGATCGGGCGGCTCACCACTTTCTCCTTGTTCTGCCGAGCTCAAGGAGCGGGATTGTTTGGCCACATATTGGCTGCGGACCAGAGATACGACGCGTCGCGGGTCGACAGATTCCGTCTGTCGACCTTGCGGGGTAAGTGCCCACACCCCCCTCTCACTGTTCTCGATGTATCCTGCCTGCTTCAGATAGGTCCGGGCCCAGGCCATCCGGTAGGCAACTTCCGTTTGGTTTCCCCGTTCTGGATTATGGGGAATAGACAGCAGCTCATCGGTGAGTCCCATGTCCTCGCTGACTTTTTCAAAAATTTCCTGGTTGGTTGCCGAGCCACCGAGTTCGTGCAGCGCCTTCAAAATAGGGTTCATATATTCATCAAAGGTGGGAACAGACTGCATGGTACTCCTTCAGGGAAGAGATGGTTCTGGATAGATCTGTAGCGCGAGTTCCCGGATTTGGGGAGCTGACTTCTACGTAGTCCAAGATACGTAGTCCAAGAGTGGCATAGGATCGTTCTTCGTCAGTATAGCCAGAAGTTAAGAAAACGACAAGGACTTCCCGTTTTATCCGGGTGTATAGTAGCCGGGATGCGACATTATGGCATGGGGCAAGCCCGTTTGCTCCCGGTACCCATGCGGACAGATCCGATAGAGGCGGGGCTTGCCCCACCCGTTTGTCCCAAAGTCCAAATATGCCCGGTTTCCCAGGACAAACTTCACTGCTCCGGCCCTTCTCCTTGTGGTATACTGGAAATGGTCTGGATATACGAATCATAAAGATGACACGGAGACTCTCTGGAAAATCTGTGCTCATCTGGGCAATCTGCGGTCTCTGTAGAAGAGCGACGAATCGATTTCGACAAGATCAAGATGAAGGAGCCTTCCCATGTTCCCCAAAGCTGAACTGGAAGCGACAGCCCGGGCGCTGGTGGCGCCGGGCAAGGGTATCCTCGCCGCAGACGAGAGCACCGGGACCATCAAGAAGCGTTTCGACACCATCCACCTGGAATCTACCCCGGAGACCCGCCGGGCCTACCGGGAGCTGCTCTTTACCACCGACGGCGTGGAGGAGTTCATCAGCGGCGTCATCCTGTACGACGAGACCATCCGCCAGCAGGCCCAGGACGGCACGCCTTTGCCCCAGGTCCTGAGCCGGCGGGGCATTATCCCCGGCATCAAGGTGGACAAGGGCGCCAAGGACCTGGCCGGCTTCCCCGGCGAAAAGGTGACGGAAGGGCTGGACGGCCTGCGGGAGCGCCTGGCCGAATATCGCGAGCTGGGTGCCCGTTTCGCCAAGTGGCGCGCGGTTATTGACATCGGCGACGGCATTCCCACCCGCACCTGCATCATGGCCAACGCCCACGCCCTGGCCCGCTACGCCGCCCTCTGCCAGGAGGCCGGGCTGGTGCCCATCGTGGAGCCGGAAGTGCTCATGGACGGCAGCCACGACATAGAGCGCTGTGCCGAGGTGACCGAGGCAACCCTGCGGGCCGTCTTCGGCGAGCTGTACGAGGCCCGGGTCTACCTGGAGGGGACGCTGCTCAAGCCCAACATGGTCATCGCCGGCAAGAAGTGCCCCCGCCAGGCCTCCACCCAGGAGGTGGCCGAGGCCACGGTGCGCATCCTCCGGCGGGCCGTCCCCGCAGCCGTGCCGGGTATCGTCTTCCTCTCCGGCGGACAGAGCCCGGTGCAGGCCACGGAAAACCTCAACGCCATGAACGCCATGGGCAGCCATCCCTGGGAGCTGAGCTTCTCCTATGGGCGAGCCCTCCAGGAGCCGGTGCTGCAGGCCTGGCGGGGAGATCCGGCCAACGTGGCTGCCGCCCAGCAGGCCTTCTACCACCGGGCCCGCTGTAACAGCGCCGCCCGCTACGGCAAGTACACGCCGGCCATGGAGGAGGCAGCTGCCCCGGTGGCGTAACTCCGGTGGCGTAAAAGGCCCCTTCCCCGGCTCAGGCGACCTGGAGGTATTCCTGAGCCGGGGAACCCTCCTTGCCCCCTCACCGTTTTGAGGATTATGGAATGGTTGTTCCGGACTGACATGGGCTTGGTTGCCCCGGCTTCCCACGGAAACTCGCCGGATGCCGGGCAGGAGCGTGTTCTCACCCGGCGGCGCTGGACCCGTCGCCGCTTCCTTCAGTGGATGGGCGCCCTGGCCGCCGGCAGTGGCGCCACGGCAGCCTATACGCGCCTGGTGGAGCCCCGCTGGCTGGATGTGGAGCGGGTGACCCTGCAGGTGCCAGGGCTGCCGGAACGGCTGGCCGGTACGACTCTGGCCCAGATTTCCGACATTCACCTCAGCGAATATTTTTCTCCCGAACGGCTACTCCAGACCGTGCAACTGGTCAACCGACTGGCGCCCCGCTGGGTCATGTTGACCGGCGACTACGTGGGTCGGGATCCCGAGGCCGCCCGGGGATTGGTGGAGCCCCTGCGGCATCTGGACGCGCCCGCCTTCGCCGTGCTGGGCAACCACGACCTCTGGACCGATGCGTCCCTGGTCGCGCGCTCCCTGGCCGAAGGGGCGGTTTCCCTCCTGCGCAACCAGGCCATCCCGCTGGCGGACGGCCTCTGGCTGGCCGGCCTGGATGATGTCTGGAGCGGCCGGCCGGATCTGACCCAGGCCCTGGCCAATGTGCCGTCGGCCGCAGTCACCCTCCTGATGGTGCATGAGCCGGACTTTTTCAGCCAGGTGGTGCGCCGGGAGGCGCCGGTGGCGGTCCAGTTCAGCGGCCACAGCCATGGTGGACAGGTGCGCCTGCCCCGGTTGCGCCGGGACGGCCTGGGCCTGGAGCTCTACGCGCCCATCCTCCCCCGCTACGGCCGACATTATCCCATGGGCCTCCAGCGGGTGGGCGAGCGGCAGGTCTACACCAGCCGGGGCATCGGCGTCTGGCCGCTGCCCTATCGTTTCAACTGCCGGCCGGAGGTGTCCCTTTTCACCCTGCAGCCAGCCTGAAATGCCTGGCTGCCCCGGGTTGGAAGCGAACCTACTGCTGGCGATACAAAATGGCGCTATGGTAATGGCGCCATGACATGTCAAAATAGGGTGTGGAAAATAGGCGTGGAAACTGGTGGAAACTGGATGTGGCAACAAAGTGAGGACCGGCTGCGACCAGCCGGGGTTTAGCTCATTTGTTTGACGTAAGTAGGGCCCTGTGTTAGACTTTTGGAACGTGGCCAGTGGATGGTGGAATCGCATCTTCCCACCAGCCATTTCCCGGACTTTTCGCAGGCATAGTCGCAAACAGGATCTGTGATGAATCCCAAACGAATCCGCACCGGTGCGATCTACGTGCTGCTTCTGATCGCCCTGGGTGCCTTCCTCTACACTTCCTTCGCCCGCTCGCCTGGGGGCGCTGCCACCGTTATCCCCATCGCCAAAGCGGCGGACATGGTCCGCAAGGGCGAGGTGGCCAGCATCAGCATCAAGGACGACCGCATCACCCTGGTCCGGAAGGGGTCCAACGAGCTGCTCCAGTCCCGCATTGAAACCGACGCCGGGCTGGTGGAGACGTTGCGCAATTTGGGCGTCACTCCGACGGAGCTCCAGGCGGTGGACATCAGCGTAGAGGCGCCGCGGCTGTGGGAGAGCTGGGGGGGCGTCCTGTTGGCGCTGTTGCCCCTGCTTCTGTTGGGCCTCTTTTTCTTCTTTATCATGCGCCAGGCCCAGGGCGCGGGCAATCAGGCCTTCAGCTTCGGCAAGAGCCGGGCCCGCATGTTCACCGGCGACCGGCCCACGGTCACCTTTGACGACGTGGCCGGCAACGAAGAGGCCAAGCAGGAGCTCCAGGAAGTGGTGGAGTTCCTCAAGGAACCGGAAAAGTTCGCCAGCCTGGGGGCGCGCATCCCCAAGGGCGTGCTCCTGGTGGGGCCACCGGGCACCGGCAAAACCCTTATGGCCAAGGCCGTCTCCGGCGAGGCCGGCGTGCCCTTCTTCAGCATCTCCGGCTCCGAGTTCGTGGAGATGTTCGTGGGCGTGGGCGCCAGCCGGGTGCGGGACCTCTTCGAGCAGGCCAAGAAGAATTCGCCCTGCATCATCTTCATCGACGAGATCGACGCGGTGGGCCGCCACCGGGGCGCCGGCATGGGGGGCTCCCACGACGAGCGGGAGCAGACCCTGAACCAGATCCTGGTGGAGATGGACGGCTTTGATACCGATACCAACGTCATCCTCATCGCCGCCACCAACCGGCCCGACATCCTGGACCCGGCCCTGCTGCGGCCTGGCCGCTTCGACCGCCGGGTGACCATGGATGCCCCGGACGTCAAGGGCCGGCGGGAGATCCTGGATGTCCACGTGCGGGGCAAGCCCCTGGCCGCCGACGTGGATCTGGACGTGATCGCCAAGCAGACGCCTGGCTTTGCCGGCGCGGACCTGGAGAACCTGGTCAACGAGGCGGCCATCCTGGCCGCGCGGCGCAACCGCCGCTCCATCGGCATGGCCGAGCTGCAGGAGGCCATCGAGCGGGTCATCGCCGGCCCGGAACGGCGCAGCCGCCTCATCACCCCCCGGGAGAAAGAGGTGGTGGCCTTCCACGAGGCGGGCCACGCGGTGGCCATGCATTTCCTGCCCAACCACGACCCGGTCCACAAGGTGACCATCGTGCCCCGAGGCATGGCCGGCGGCTACACCCTGAGCCTGCCCAACGAAGAGACCCGGCTGGTGACCAAGGAGAAGTTCCAGGAACAGCTGGTGGCCCTGCTGGGGGGCCGGGTGGCCGAAGAGCTGCGCTTCAAAGACGTGACCACTGGCGCCAGCAACGATCTGGAGCGGGTCACCGCCATGGCCCGGGCCATGGTTACCCAGTGGGGCATGAGCCCCAAACTGGGGCCCATCCGCTACGGCGAGCGGGAGGAGTTGGTCTTCCTGGGCCGGGAGATCAGCGAGCGGCGCAATTACAGCGACCGGGTCGCCCAGGCCATCGATGAGGAGGTCCGCCGGTTTGTGGAGGAGGCCCACACCCGCTGTCGCCAGCTCCTGTCGGCCCACTGGGACAAGGTGGAGCTGGTGGCCCAGTGCCTCCTGGACGTGGAGACCATCGACGCGGCCGAGTTTGAAGCGTTGATGCGCGGGGAAAATCCCTTTGCCGAGGCGGAGCAGAACCGGGGCAAGTCAGTGGCGCCGGCCGGTTCCCGCTCGGGCGAAGCCTCTGTGGGCAGCGATAAGCGCTCCGACAGCGGCGTGGACATCGGCGGTACCCTGCCTGCACCGGCCTGATGGGCCCTTCCCCCGGCCCGGAAACAGAGGGTGCGCGGCGCATAGGCGGCTTCACACACCACGCCGCAGGTCCGGCCTCCTGGCCGAACAAGGGTGCCGGTGTTCCCTGCGCCCCTGTTACGCAAGGATGCGTGACCTACCTGCCACGCACTACACACTACATTAAGCACCATTGGTCTATTGAAGCCGGGCTATTCCCTTGAAGGACGACCCTTGAACTTGCGCATCGGTCAACCTCACCAAAATGGAACCCACGGGGCCCCGCCGCAGCCGGGCGGGGCCTCTACGCTACGTTCGGCTGCCCCCCAACCGGCCCGACCCGTCACCATTTTCCCGGACGAGGCGCCCAGGACGTCCTGGCGGGTGCTGGCCTATGAGCTGGATCGCTTCCTGCTGGGCGGGACGCCGGTCCGCAGGATGGTGAACGTGCTGCTCTGGCTGGTGGCGTTGCTGTGGGCGCCGGGATGGCTGCCCGGTGGCCGGGTGGTGAGCCTGGTGGCCGTGCTCCTGGTGATCGCGAACTGGCTGCTCTGGGCGCGCCTGCGCCGCCAGGACTTTGTCTCTTTTACTGAGAAAGCGCCTCCTGAGGTCACGCCTGAGATGATGCCTGTGGCCGATAAAATTGCCATCCACGCCACGGGCCAGTTTTCGGTGGAGGGCAAGTACCGGCGTTTTACCTGGTTGCCCGGCTTCTACCGCACCTTTGCCACAGGGGAACACGCGGTCCTCTGCCTGGTGCGGGGACGCCGTTTCTTGCGGGTGGCCCGCTGGCCCCAGGATGAAGTGGGCATGTGGTACGTCTTCTTCATGCCCAGGGACATCCTGCGAATTCGCTGGGGCCGCCTCCGCTTTGGGCGCCAGGATTCCCTGGCCCTGGCCATCGACTACAACATGACCATCCCCTCAGAGGACCCCCACAAGCCTGACCGCTCCTGGCCCGAGACCCTGTATCTGGCCGTGGAGAGCGAGGCGGATGGACGCCGCATTCTGGCCGACCTCCACTTTGATGTGACCGCGGGCACCTGACCCTTTTCTGCCATCGCTCCACCCATCCATGTTTCCACTGCTGGCTTCGGCCCTCTCCTGGGTAGCAGACCGCCCCCTGGCCCGGAGCTGGGCCACGCTGCGGCTGTTGCGTCTGAGCAATTCCCTGCCTGCCAGCGTCCTGGTGCTGTTGGGCGCGCGGCTGGCCGGCATCTGGCCGCCGCTGCCGCCGGTCTGGCGGGCCGCCGCGGCCATGTGGTGTATCACCGCCTTCGGCTACGTGAGCAACGACCTGGTGGACCAGGCGGAGGATGCCATCAACAAGCCGGACCGGCCCCTGCCCGCCGGCGCTGTGACACCGGCTGCGGCGGGCGCTCTGGCCACGGCCCTGGCCCTGGGAGGGCTGCTCCTGGCCGCGTCCCTGGGGCTCCTGGCCACGGCGGTGGCTGGTGGGGTGGTCGGCCTGCTGATTTTCTACAACCTGCGCCTGAAGGCCCTGCCCCTGGCCGGCAACACCCTGGTCGCCCTGTTGGCTGCTGCCAGCCTGTGGGTGGGGCCTGTGGCTGTCTGGGGCATAGGCGCACTGACCGCCTGGCCGCGGCTGGAACAACTGCTGCCGCCCACCCTGTTGCTGGCCAGCTTCATCCAGGCCCGGGAGCTGGTGAAGACCCTGGAGGACATTCCAGGCGATGCGGCCGCCGGGAAGACAACGGCCGCGGTGCGCTGGGGGGTACGCCCGACCTTGACGCTGGTGGCTGGGCTGGCCCTGCTGGCTACGGGCTTCACTCTGATCTCCGTGGGCTTCGGTGATTTTTCACCTGCCTACCTGGTGCTGGTGCTGGTCGGGGTGGACCTGCCCCTGCTGGCCACGGTCGCCGTCCTCTGGCGGGATGCCAGCCCGCGTCGGGTCAGTCGATGCCTGGCCTGGTTGAAGGGGAGTTATTTCTGTGGTCTGCTGGCATTGATCTTGGCCTGAGGATCAATATCGGCCGGGTGGACCGTATGTAGGGCGGGCTGGAAGCCCGCCGTGGGTGGTTTCTGACCCTGGTGAAGGAAACCCGTCCCCTGCCGGACATCGCCGCTTCGTGGTAGGCGGCAGGGGCGACATGATTCGCCCCTACATACGGCGCATCCGTCGCCGTCCCTTCACCCGCCGGGATGGGGCGACAACGGGCGGGCCTTGGCCCGCCCCTACAGGAACCGGCCCCTTGTGCGGCTGGCGACAACGGGCGGGCACGGGGGCCCGCCCCTACATATTGGTGTTCATCTGTGCAATCTGTGGAACAACGACCATCAAGGAGAAGGGTTATGGCGGAAGCTCGCCGTTCCCGTCCCAGTTGGGACGAATACTTCATGGACATCGCCTTCACCGTGGCCCAGCGCAGCACCTGCGACCGGGCCCACGTGGGCGCGGTGCTGGTCCGCGACCGGCGCATCCTGTGTACCGGCTACAACGGCGCGCCGGCCGGCCTGCCCCACTGTGACGACGTGGGCCATCTGATGGTGGACGGCCACTGTGTGCGCACCCTCCACGCCGAGCAGAACGCCCTGATCCAGGCCGCGCTCCACGGCGTCAGCACCGAGGGTGCCACCGCCTACGTCACCCACCAACCCTGCCTCACCTGCGCCAAGATGATCATCAACGCCGGGGTGCGCCGGGTGGTCTACGCCGGCAACTACCCCGACGCCTACTCCCGGGACTTCCTGGCCCAGGCCGGCGTGGAGCTGGTCCACCTGCCCCGCCGGCGGCCCGGCGACAGTGTCTACCGGCCGGAGCCCGAATCCAGCCCAGCGCCATGACAGGCCCTGTGTTACCCTTTCCCGACGGCTTTCTGTGGGGAACGGCCTCGTCCGCCTATCAGGTGGAGGGCGGCAACACCAACAACCAGTGGTGGCTCTTCGAACAGCAGCCGCGGCCGGAGGGCTCCGGCATCTGGAACGGGGATCGCTGTGGGCTGGCATGCGACTGGTGGCGCCACGCGGAGCAGGACTTTGACCGCATGCAGCAGTTTCACCTGAACGCCCACCGGCTCAGCGTGGAGTGGAGCCGGGTGGAGCCGGCCCCCTCCTGCTTTGACAGGGCCGCCCTGGATCGCTACCGGCAGATGGTGGGCGAGCTGCGGGACCGGGGCATCACGCCCATGGTCAACTGCCACCACTTCACCAATCCCATCTGGCTGGAGGTGGCCGGCGGCTGGGAGCGCCCGGAGACGGTGCACCGCTTCCAGCGCTACGTCCACCGGGTGGTCTCGGCCCTGGCGGACCTTCGTCCCATCTGGCTCACCATCAACGAGCCCCTGGTCTACCTGGGTCAGGGCTGGTTCCGGGGCATCTGGCCGCCCTTCAAGCGGGATCCGGTGGCCGCCCTGCGGGTCTACCGGCACCTGCTCCTGGCCCACGCAGCGGCCTACCACACCATCCACGCCCTGCAGCCGGACGCGCTGGTGGGCTATGCCAAGGCCCGGCGCCTGTTCACCCCAGCACGCGACGACCATGCCGGCGACCGCCTGGCAGCCTGGCTCCGCCGCTATCTCTTCGAGGAGCTGTGGCAGCGGGCCACCCAGACGGGGCGAATCCTGCCGCCTGTGGGGCTGGGCGAGTACCGGGCCGACCTGGCCGACAGCTTTGACTTCGTGGGCATCAACTATTACTCCCGCAGTCTGGTGCGCTTCACCCCCCGGCCCTGGTCCCTCTTCGGCCAGGAGACCTTCACCCCGGGTGCCGAGACCTCGGACAGCGGCCGGCGGGGCCCGTACAGCGAACTGTACCCGGAAGGCCTGTACCGCCTTTGCCTGGAGGCCCGGCCCCTGGGCAAGCCCATCTACGTCCTGGAGAACGGCCTGCCGGACGCGGACGACGACCAGCGTCCCCGTTGGCTGCTGGCCCACCTGCTGCAGATGCGCCGGGCCATGGCCGCAGGCTGTGACGTCCGGGGCTATTTCCACTGGACCTTCGTGGACAACTTCGAATGGACCGAGGGCTGGGGGCTGCGCTTTGGCCTGGTGGCGCTGGACCCGGTCACCCAGGAGCGGCAGGCCCGCCCCAGCGCCTACCTGTACGGCGACATCGCCCGACGCAATGCCATCGCCCGCGAGCATGTGGTTCGCCACGCCCCGGGGCTGCTGCCCCTGTTCGACGCGCTGAGCACCGCCACGGGGTAGGGACCACGCAGCTCCGACCCGGGTGCGCAGCCCATGGCCGATGAAATTTGACAGGCGTTGTCTCTTCCAAATAACATAAATGGGCGCGGTGTTCAGCGCTGTTGCCCCATGCCGCCTGCCCTGGCAGAACAGGCGCTTGGAGCCGGGCTGAATCTGCGTACACCATCTCCCCTGGTGTGTGATTGCCTGCCTTCCACAACACGCGTGCGCCGGGGCTCTCGACGTCCCGTTGCACCACCATCAACCCAAACACGCAGCCTGCAACAGCACAGGATGACAAACCCATGAAGCCCAACTTACGTATTGCCCAGGTGGAGCGCATCACCCTGCGCGTGCCCTTCACCCCGCGCACGGCCCGCTGGAACGCGCTGTTGGTCTGGAAGTGGCAGATCGTGGAGGTGATCCGGGTGACCAGCGACGCCGGCCTGGTGGGCTATGGCGAGACGCTGCCCTACTACACCTGGGGCCGGGTCTCGGACGAGGCCATGGAGCGGGTGCAGGGCGGCAACCCGGCCGACTTCCTGGGCGACGATTCCCTGGGCGCCGGGCTGCAGATGGCCCTCTACGACCTGGTGGGCAAGGCCCTGGAGGTGCCGGTCCACCGGCTCTTCAACCTGCCCAAGGTGCGGGACTGGTGTCCCATCGCCTGGTGGAACACCAAGATGGGGCCGGAGGATCTGGCCGAGGAGGCCCGGGACGCAGTGGCCCAGGGCTACATCTTCCACAAGTTCAAGACCCGGCCCTGGATCGACGTCTACGCCCAGGTGGAAGCCGTGAGCGCAGTCACGCCGCCCCACTACCGGCTGGATCTGGACTGGAACAGCATGTTGCTCAACGCGGGCAACGCGGTGCCCGTGCTCCAGAAGCTGGACCAGTACGAGCGGGTCTCCATCTACGAGGGGCCCATCCCCCAGCACGACGTGGAAGGGCTGCGGGAGCTGCGCCGCAAGGTGGCACACCCCATTGCCCTGCACTTCGGCGTGCCGCCCTTCCCCACCGCCGTGCGCCACAAGGTCTGCGACGGTTTCGTCATTGGCGGCGGCGTCTCCCAGGTGCTGCGCCAGGGGACCCTGGCCGGTGAGTTCGCCAAGCCCTTCTGGCTGCAGCTGGTGGGCGTGGGTCTGGTGACCGCGCTGGCCGCCCACCTGGGCGCGGTGCTTCCCTTTGCCCAGTGGCCCACCATCACCTGCCTGAACAACTACACCGACGACCTCCTGACCGAGCCCTTGACCATCCAGGGCGGCTACCTCAAAGTGCCCGATGGGCCGGGGCTGGGCGTCACCGTGGACGAGGAGGCCCTGAGCCGCTTCCGGATGGAGCCCCCCTACGACCTGCCGGAGCCCCGCCACATCCTTTCGGTGGTCTGGCCCGGCGGCCGGGTGGTCCACTACGCCAGCATGCGGGACCAGGTCTGGCCCGACTTCCTGGCCGGCAACCACCCCGTCCAGGAGCCGGGCGTGCGCCTGGAGATCTGGGAGGACGACGGCACGCCCGAGTGGGCTGACCTCTACGCCCGGGTCCAGCAAGGCCCGGTCCGCAGCACCCGTCCCGACTGAGTAAGGGAGTCACAAATGCCCCAGATGACCCGGCCAGGCGGCCTGACCTTCACCCGGTTTCGTGTCTGGCAGGTGGTGGTGCCAGCCCGGGCCGACATCCTCTCGGCCCCGGAAAGCCGCGGCCCCCTCTACCGGGATAGCCTGGCCTGGCCCGACATGCCCATCCACCTGGTAGAGGGGGAGACATCGGCCGGCTTTACCGCCGTCGGGGAGTGCGACCGGGGCACGTCCCGGGCCACGGTAGAGGCGACCCTGCGGGATCTGCTGGGGCGCAACCTGCTGGCCATGGCACCGGCCACCGTCTGGATGGAGGGCACCTCGCCCGTGGGCCTGCCCATGAGCTATCCCGCCTGGTCCTGGGAAAGCGCCGGCGGGCGGAGCTACCTGCTCCTGGAGTCCCTCTGGTACGATGCGGTGGGCAAGGCCGCGGGCCTGCCTGCCCACCAGCTCCTGGGCGGCGCGGTGCGCAAGGCGGTGGCCACCGACTTTTGGGTCAACCGGCCTGGGTCGGAGACCCTGCGGGCGCTGATCCGGGAGGCCGTGGACCGGGGGCTGCGGGGCATGAAGATGAAGTCCAACTTCCAGGGAGATACCGCCCGGGCGCTGCTCTCCCTGGCCGGGGATCTGCCCGAGAATTTCCGCTTCACCATCGATCCCATGTACGCCTGGCGCAGCCTGCGGGAGAGCGCCCGGCGGCTGGAGGCCCTGGCCCGGCTCCCCTGCGAGATCCAGATCGAGGATCCCTTTCCCTGGCAGGTGGCCGAAGATTGGCGACAGGCCCGCTCCATTTCGCCCCTGACCATCATCTGCCACCCCCGCCGGGAGGAGATCTTCCGCTTCGCCCTGCAGGAGGAGCTGGCCCACGCCTACAACCTGGGCACCGGCAGCCTGGTTGGCTTCCTGCACATGGCCCGGGTGGCCGAGTTCTTTCATAAGGACTGCTGGCAGGGCAGCTCCCTGGAGCTGGGCGTGCTCCAGCATCTGCGGCTGCACGCGGCTGCCTGCGCGCGCAACTGCGTGCTGGCCAGCGACCTCCAGAGCGAGTGGGTGCGGGAGCATACCCTGGTCACCCCGCGCATGGCGTATCGGGACGGCGCCGCGCTGGTGCCGGAGGAGCCGGGTTTGGGTGTGGCGCTGGACCACGACGCCGTCGCCTACTATGCGCGGGATTACTTCGAGGTGACGGTGGAGTGATGACAAAAGACGAGTTGTTCACATTCACGAGGTTAACAACGCGATGAAACTGAGCTGTTTGCCGGTCTCCCTCTACGCCGATCTGAGCGCAGGCCGGCGTACCCTCCAGGAGTGGTTTGCGCTGGCGGCCGACCTGGGCCTGGACGGCGCGGACATGAGCGTGGCCCACCTCCAGAGCCGGGACGCAGCCTATCTGGACGGGCTGCGACGCCAAGCGGAGGATGCGGGCGTACCCATCACCATGCTGGTCACCTACGCCGATTTCACCCATCCCGACCCCGGGGAGCGGGCCCGCCAGGTGGACGAGGTGCGCGCGTACATCGACGTGGCCGCGCGGCTGGGGGCGCCCTTCCTGCGGGTGACCGCGGGCCAGGCCCACCCAGGCGTGGAGCGGGAGGCGGGCATCGAGTGGGCGGTCCAGGGGCTGCTGGCCGGCCTGGAGCAGGCGGCCCAGGCCGGGGTGACCCTGTGCTACGAGAACCACACCATCGGCTATGCCTGGCAATACTTCGACTTTTCTCAACCGGCGGACATCTTCCTGGAGATCGTGGCCCGCACCGAAGGAAGCGGCCTGCAGCTCCTTTTCGACACGGCCAACAACCTGGCCCTGAACGACGATCCCCTGGCCGTGCTGGAGCAGGTGAAGCATCGGGTGGCCATGGTCCACGTCAGCGACATCCGCCAGGCCGGCCGTTTTGAGCCGGTGTTGGTGGGGACGGGCGTGGCGCCCATCGTGCCCATTCTGTCCCGCCTCATCGCCGCCGGCTTCGACGGCTGGGTGAGCGTGGAAGAGGCCAGCAAACGGGGCGAAGAAGGGTTGCGCCGGGCCATCCCTTATGTCGACTGGGCCTGGGTAGAAGCCGGGGGAAGGCCGCGGCACGCTGGGTGAAATGACTGGAACACGGATCAATCCTGATTATCAATCCTGATTGAAGTGACGAAAGAGGATCACAATGCCCCAATTTCAAGGCGCCTGGCCGGCGCTGTTGACGCCCTTTACCGCCCGTGACGAGGTGAACATACCGGTCCTGCGCGCGGTCATCGACTACCTGCTCGGCAAGGGCATCGGCGGCTTCTACGTCTGTGGCAGCACCGGCGAGGGCGTCTACATGTCCGTCGCCGAACGCCAGCGGGTGGCCGAAACGGTGGTGGAGCAGGTGAATGGCCGGGTGCCGGTCATCGTCCACGTGGGCGCCCTGGCGCTCCCCGATGCCGTGGCCCTGGCTTCCCATGCCCAGGCGATCGGCGCGGACGCCGTGGCCAGCATCATTCCGCCCTTCTACAACGACGTGGCCAGCATCGTCGATTACTTCGCCGCCCTGAGCGCAGCCGCGCCCGACCTGCCCCTGCTCAGCTACATCTTCGGGGGCCCCACCGACGCGGTGGCCCTCATGCGCCAGCTCATGGCCATCCCCACCGTGGCCGGCAGCAAGTACACCGGCCCCAACATGCACGAGTTCCGCCAGATCGTGGAGCTGGGGGCGGAGTACCGGGGCGACCATCCCTGGACCGTCTTCTCGGGCATGGACGAAGAGTGTCTCTTCGCCAGCATGTTCGGCGCCAGCGGCAACATCGGCTCCACCCTCAACTACATCCCCGGCGTCTATCGGGAGATCCACGCCTGCCGGGAGCAAGGAGACCTGGCCCGGGCCACTGAGCTGCAGCTCCAGGCCAACCAGGTGACCCGCGTTCTCTTCAGCTTTGGCTTCATGGGCGCGCTCAAAGCGGTGATGGCCATCCTGGGCTTCGACTGTGGCCAGCCCCGCCTGCCCAATCGCCCCTTCCCCGCGGAACGGCGCGCAGCGCTGCACGCCCAGCTGGAGGCCGTGGGCTTCGCCGCCCTGGCAGCCATGTAGCCCTGGCCGTTGTCCACAGGCGCCATCGGACACAGCCCCACCCTTCTGCGAAACCCTGGATGAGATGAAAGGATAGGAGATGATGACCCAACCCATTTCGTTCGACCTGACCGATAAGGTGATGATCGTCACCGGCGCAGGCAAGGGCATCGGCAAGGCCATCGCCCTGGCCGCGGCCCAGTTCGGTGCGGACCTGGCCCTGGGCAGCCGCACGGTGAGCGAGTCCGAAGCCACGGCCGAGGCGTGCCGGGCCCTGGGTCGCCGCGCCTACGCCTGGCCCCTGGATGTTTCCAGGGTGGAGAGCATTCGCACCTTCGTGGCCCAGACGATGGACACCTTCGGCCGGGTGGATGTGCTGGTGAACAACGCGGGGTACAACGTGCCCAAGCCGGCCCTGGACTATACCGAAGAGGAGTTCGACTACATCTCCGACGTCAACTTCAAGGGTGCCTTCTTCATGTCCACCACCGTGGCCCGCCACATGATCCAGCAGCAGGTGGAGGGCAGCATCATCACCATCAGCTCCCAGGTGGGCGTGGTGGGCGGCCCGTTGCGTTCCATCTACGCGGCGGCCAAGGGCGCGGTGGGCCAGTTCACCCGTTCCCTGGCCGCGGAGTGGGCCCCCCACAAGATCACGGTCAACGCGGTGGCCCCCACCTTCACCCGGACGCCCCTGCTGGAGAAGGCGTTGCAGAACCCCGATTTTGCCAAAAACCTGGAGAAGGTCCCCATGGGCCGCATCGCCGAACCCGAGGAGATCGCGGCCGCGGTCATCTATCTGGCCTCCCCGGCGGCCCGCATGGTGACCGGCCAGGTGCTCTGCGTGGACGGCGGCTTCACCGCCGTGTAGTCAATCCCGGCAGAAATTCGCCGATCAGGCCTCTGGCCCGCGGCATAGCCGATCAGGCCTCTGGCCTGCGGCTTCGCCGATCAGGCCTCTGGCCTGCGGCTTCGCCGATCAGGCCTCTGGCCTGCGGCATAGCCGATCGGGCCTCTGGCCCGCGGCATAGCCGATCGGGCCTCTGGCCCGCGGCATAGCCGATCGGGCCTCTGGCCCGCGGCATAGCCGATCGGGCTTCTGGCCCGCGGCATAGCCGCTCGGGCTTCTGGCCCGCGGCTTCGCCGACCGTTTCCACCAGAGGTCGTGCGCCCAGAGGGCACCCGGAATTTCTTCCGTGGTATTTACGCCAGACTGTACCAGGAAAGAGGTCCTGTCCATGTCCACCAAACACCGTGTTGCCATCATCGGCTGCGGCGGTATGTCCCGCAACCACATCCGCGGCTACCTGAACTGTGGCCGCTACGAGATCGTGGCCATGGCCGACCTGGAAGAGTCGGCCATGGAGGAGGTCGACCAGCAGTTCAACCTGTCCACCCGTCACTACACCGACGCCCGGGAGATGCTGGCCCAGGAGCGGCCGGACGTGGTCTCCATCTGCACCTGGCACGCGGGCCACGCCACGTGGACCATCGCCGCGGCTGCCTTCAAGCCCAAGGCCATCCTCTGCGAAAAGCCCATGGCCGACACCGTGGGCCGGGCCGAGCAGATGATGATTGCCTGCCGGCGCAACAACGTGAAGCTGGCCATCGCCCACCAGCGCCGCTTCCTGCCGGCCTACACCCTGGCCCGGGACCTCATCGCCCAGGGCGCCATCGGCCAGGTGCAGCTCATCCAGAGCTTCGGCGGCGCCGGCCTGCCCAACTACAGCTCCCACCAGACCGACATGTACCGCTACCTCCTGGGCGACGACGAGTGCGAATGGGTGATGGGCAACATCGAGCGCAAGACCGACCAGTACGAGCGCAACACCCGCATCGAAGATTGCGCGGTGGGCGTCTTCCAGTTTCGCAGCGGCGCCCGGGCCCTGCTCCTCAGCGACCTGGTGCCCAACTACTACCAGGGCGCGCTCATCTACGGCAGCCAGGGGATGATCAACCTGACTACGGAAAACCTGCAGCTGATGAACCAGGAGACCGGCGGCCGCTGGGAGCTCCACCAGCCCGATGGGAAGTTCTTCACCGTGGCCGAGCTGGGCCGGCGTTTCGAATGGGACGAGGCCGGGGCTGCCCAGGCCGACGAGCTGGCCGACTGGATCGAGGGCAAGATCGACACCCACCGGGGCGAAGCCCAGAACGGCTACAAGGCCCTCCAGATGATCCACGCCATCTACGAATCGGCCCGCTGCCACGAGAAGGTCATCATGCCCCTGCAGACCCGGCTCAACCCCCTGGATCTGATGGTGGAGTCCGGCCACCTGGCGCCCCAGCGGCCGGGCCGCTACGACATCCGCGCCTTCCTGCTGCGGGGCGAACGCATGACCGCGGACACCGAGGGCGCCCAGCTTCCGGAGTGAACCATGGATCCCATCCGCATGGCCCAATACGGGACAAAGCATGGCCACGCCGCGGGCAAGCTGCTGGCCATGTTGAACAACCCGGACGTGGAGCTGGCCGGCGTCTACGAGCCGGACCCGGAACGGCGGGCTGCCCTGATGGCCGAGCCGGGTCCGTTCCAGGAGGTCCGCTGGTTCGACCACAAGGAGGAACTGCTGGACGACCCCACCATCGTGGCTGTGGCCTCCGAGGGGCTGAACGCCGAGAGCCTGGACCAGACTGAGGAGCTCGTAGCCGCGGGCAAGCACGTCTGGTACGACAAGCCGGCCGGCGACAACTGGCCCCAGTGGCAGCGTGTCGTCGCCCAGGCGCGCCAGAAGGGCCTCCACATTCAGATGGGCTACATGTTCCGCTATCACCACGGCTTCCGGCAGGTGGCGGAATGGGCCCGGTCGGGGCTGTTGGGCCATGTCTTCGCCATCCGCGCCCACATGTCCACCCACCTCACCGTGGCCCAGCGAGCGGTGATCAGCCAGCACGCCGGGGGGATCTTTTATGACCTGGCCGGCCATATGCTGGACCAGATCGTCTGGATCCTGGGGCGGCCCCAGAAGGTGACCGCGTTTCTGCGCAACGACAGCGGCCTGGTGCCCGCGTTCCGGGACAACACCCTGGGGGTCTTCGAGTTCGAACGGGCCCTGGCCTACGTGGACATCGCTGCCATGGAACCCCGCCCCATGGCCCGCCGCTTCGAGGTCTACGGTGACCGGGGCAGCGCCATCATCGTGGATCCCTTCGAGCCGGCCCGAACTTTACGCCTCTGCCTGGAAGAGGCGGCCGGCGGTTACGAGCAGGGCGAGCACTTCCTCCCCCTGCCCCCCCAGACCCGTCAGGAGATGTACCAGGCGGAGCTGATCGCCTTCCTGGCCACCATCCGCGGTCACCAGCTGCCGGACCGTCCCCTGGATCACGAGCTGCTGGTCCAGGAGACCCTGCTCCGGGCCACAGGCGGCATCTGATCCAGTGGTTCGTAGGTCAAGCATCCTTTCGTGACGAGGGCGCGGGGAACGCCGACACTATCTTGCAAACGAACTTTGTGGAGGAATCAATGGAACGCATTCCGTTAGCAATTGTGGGCTGTGGTGGGATGGGCCACCGCCACCTGTACGGCCTGGCCGAACTGCACCGGGCCGGTCTCTCCCGCTTTGACCTGGTGGCCGCGTGCGACCCGGTGGCGGACAACGCCAACTCCCTGGCCGATCAGGCCGCGGAGTTCTTCGGACGGCGGCCGGCCGTGGTGGCGGACATGGCCGATCTGGTCCCCCTGGGCGTCGCGGCGGTGGACATCACCACCACGCCCCGCCACCATCACACCCTGGGCGTGACCGCCCTGGAGCACGGCTGGCACGCCATGATCGAGAAGCCGGTGGGCCTGACGGTGCGGGCCTGCAACCGGATCCGGCAGGCCGCGGCCCACAGGGGGCTGGTGGTGAGCGTGGCCGAGAACTACCGGCGGGATCCCATCAATCGGCTGGCCAGAGCCCTGCTGGATGCGGGCATCATCGGCACGCCCCGCTTCATGGTGCACAACACCGTGGGCGGCGGCAACCAGATGCTCATCTCCGTCTGGCGGCACATGAAGGATCAGAGTGGCGTCCTGCTGGATGTGGGCGTCCACTATGCGGATATGATGGAGTATTTCATGGGGCCCATCACCAGCGTCTACGCCCAGGTGCGTCTGCACGAGCCGGTGCGCCACAACCCCGCCGGCGCAGGGGAAGAGCCCCAGGCCAGCCCTGCGGGGGTCTACACCCGCTGGCAGAAGCAGATGCCCGCGGATTTCGAAGTGACGGCCGAGGATGCGGTCTACGCCACGGTCAACTTCGCCAGCGGCGCGGTGGGCCAGTACATCGAGGATCACGCCGGCCATGGCAAGGGCCTCTGGTCTCGCCTGATTTATGGCTCCCTGGGCTCGCTGGACCTGCCCCACGACCGCAGCGGCCATCCCATCACCCTGTACCGGGAACAGGGGCGCCAGGTGGTGGATGACGGCCGCCTGCTGGATCTGGTGCCGGACTTTCACCTGAACCGGGCCACGGCTACCCTCTTTGGGGGCGACCGCCTCTGGCGCTACGATTTCCCCTTCGCCGAGACCGACCGCAAGCTCATCGCCGTGGAGTACGACGACTTCGCCGGCGCCATCCTGGGCGAGCATCCCATCGATGTGGACCTGGACCAGGGGACCCGCTCCGTTGCGGTTTCCTACGCCATGCTGGAGTCGGGCGTGGCCGGTCGTCCGGTGACCCTGGACGAGGTGCTGAACGAGCAGGTGGATGCATATCAGCGGGAGATCAACGAGGGGCTGGGCCTTTGAGGGCCATGAGCCATCCGCCCGGATTAGGCGCAACGGGACGTAGGGCGGGCCGACGGGGTATCGGCATCCGTCCGGATCCGGCGGCATCGGGCGGCTGGGAGCCCGCCCCTACGGCAAACCGGCATTTTTTCGCAATTGGCGACAACGGGCGGGCACGGCGGCCCGCCTCTACGGGAACCGGTGCCACGTCGTAGGCGCAGCTCGTAGCTGCGCCTACGTCTCTGCCCCTCCATCCACCCGGAACTGGCGACCTCGTGCGGTTAGAAACCGCACCTACGGCACGGGTTGCCATCCGCCCCAGTTGGGCCACGGATCCGTAGGGCGGGTCTCCGGCCCGCCGAACGTGGCCGGATCTGCGGGAACCGGCATCATCGGGTGGGCACGGTACCGGACCGGTGCCACGTCATAGGCGCAGCTCGTCGCTGCGCATCGACAGCATCCCTTCGTCCGCCTGGGCCTGGCGACACCGTGCGGCCAGAGACCGCACCTACGGCAAACCGGCGCCCTTCCTCGGCTGTCGGAATCGCGCGGGCACGGTACCGGACCGGTGCCACGTCGTAGGCGCAGCTCGTCGCTGCCCTTCCATCCACCCGGAACTGGCGCCATCGTGCGGTTAGAAACCGCACCTGCGGTGTGGTGATATTGTGCGGCTTGGAGCCGCCAACGAATCTGGGCCACACCGAAACCATCCACGCTTGGCGTTCGGTCTGGGGTCATGTTAAAGTTGAGTGTTGGCAAAATGACATTCCATTCCATCACTCCAAGCGACATGGCAGGTTTCTAAAACGATGAAAGCAAACGGTCTGTGGACGGCGCTGCCCATACGTTGGCTGGACCGCTGGCTCCCCAGCGAGGTGCCCTTGCTGGCCGGTGCCGCCATCCTGGTGGGCCTGGGGGCTGGCGGCAGCGTCTGGCTCTTCAAGTATCTAATCGAGGTGGCGACAGCTTTTTCCTTTGGGTGGCTGGCCGAGCAGCTTTTACAGCCCTGGGGATCGTGGACGGTGGCGCTGGTGCCCGTGCTGGGCGGGCTGGTGGTGGGCTTGATCGTCCACTTCTTTGTCGGGGTCGAACGCCACCATGGGGTGGCGGGGATCATCGAATCGGTGGCTCTGGCCGGGGGACGGCTGCGCTACTGGCGCATTCCGGCCAAGGCCCTGGCATCGGTGGTTTCCATCGGCAGCGGCGCATCGGTCGGCCCGGAAGATCCCTCGGTCCAGATCGGCGCGGGCTTTGGCTCCATGTTTGGCCAGCTCTTCCGGCTCTCCGATGAGCGGGTGCGGGCGCTGGTGGCGGGCGGCGCGGCAGCCGGCATCGCCGCGGCTTTCAACGCGCCCATCGCCGGCGTCTTCTTCTCCCTGGAGCTGTTGCTGGGGGAGCTCAACGGCAACGCGTGGGGGACCATCATCCTGGCCTCCTTCGTCTCGGCCGTCTTCACCCAGGCGGTCTCTGGTCCCCAGCCGGCCTTCCACATCCCAGCCTATGCCTTTCACTCCATCGGGGAGCTGCCCCTGTACCTGGGGCTGGGGCTGGTGGCCGGGCCCATTGCGGCGCTGTACGTTCGCCTCTTGTATACCTTCCAGGATTTGTTCCACCTGTGGCACGTGCCCCGCTGGTGTAAGCCCATGGCCGCGGGGCTGGTGGTGGGGCTGGTGGGCATCTGGTTGCCCCAACTCTTCGGCGTGGGCTATGGCACCATCGAGGCCATCCTGGCCGGCCAGGATCTGGCCATCGGCCTGCTGTTGGCCCTGCTGGTAGGCAAGCTCATCCTGACGCCGGTGAGCATCGGCGGTGGGTTTTTGGGCGGCGTCTTTGCCCCCTCCCTCTTCGTGGGGGCGGTGCTGGGCGGCGCCTATGGCCTGGTCTGTGAGCAGCTTTTCCCTGGGCTTCCGTTGGCGCCGCCGGCCTTCGCCATGGTGGGCATGGCCGCGGTGCTGGCCGGTGCGGTCCATGCGCCGCTGACGGCCATCATCCTGCTCTTTGAGATGACCAACGACTACCGCATCATCCTGCCCTTGATGTTTGCCGTCACCGTCAGCATCCTGGTTTCCCAGCGGCTGCAGCGGGATTCGGTCTACACCTTGGGGCTGGCCCGCCACGGGATTCGCATCGAGCGGGGGCGGGACGTGGAGGTGCTGGAAGCCATCACCGTGGGCGAAGTCATGCAGCGGACGCCTGTCCTGCTCTTCGAAGATGATACCCTGGAAGAAGCCACTGACAAGCTCATGGAAATTCGTGCCCATGGGCTACCCGTGTTGAATCGGGACGGTGAGCTCACCGGCATTTTGACCGTGCAGGACATCGAGCGGGCCCAGACCGCGGGTAAGACCCGGGTCAGCGAGGCCTGCACCCGGGAGCTGGTGGTGGCGTATCCGGATGAGAGCCTGGCCGTGGCCCTGCGGCGCATGGGCGTGCGGGATATCGGCCGGCTGCCGGTGGTGGACCGGGACAATCCCCGGCGTCTGCTGGGCGTCCTGCGGCGGACGGATGTGATCCGGGCCTACGACCTGGCCTTGACTCGCCGGGAAGCCCTGCGCCACCGGGCCCATCAGGTGCGGTTGGGTGCGGTGAGCGGCCTGAACGTGGAAGAGATCCGCATCGGCCAGGGGGCACCCTGTGCCGGGCGGCGGGTGAGCGAGGTGCCGTGGCCTCGGGACTCGGTCATCGCCACCCTGCGACGCAAACGGAAGACCCTCATCCCCCACGGAGACACCGTGCTCCAGCCCGGGGACATCCTGGCTGTGGTGGCTGAAGGGGAGGCGCTGCAGGAAGTGCGCAGCCTTTGTGGCGACGGAGGCGCAGCACACCGTAACGGTCGAAAGTAAGTCGAGGGTAATCGGTGGGCAGGGAAAGGAGGAGGCCATGGAACTGCTGCTGGGGATTGACATCGGCACCACCAATGTGAAGGCGGTGTTGGCCACCCCGGAAGGGCAGGTGATCGCCCAGGCCTCCGTTTCTTATCCCCTGGCCCATCCCCGCCCCGGGTGGGCAGAACAAGATCCTGCGGACTGGTGGCAGGGAGCTGTCCAGGTCGTCCGGACCCTGGTGGCCCGGGCCGATGTTCGGCCAGAGCAGATTCAGGGGATCGGCGTGAGTGGCCAGGGCTGTGCCGTCACCCTTCTGGATGGGCGTGGCCGCGTGGTTCGCCCGGCCATCATCTGGATGGACAGCCGGGCGGAACCCCAGTGTGATGTCTTGCGGGCCCGGTGTGCTGATGTCATCCTGCAGCGCAACGGCAAGCAGCCTTCTCCCTACAACGCGGATCCGTCCCTCATGTGGCTGCGCGACCACGAGCCGGAATCCCTGGCGGCGGCTCAGGTCAGCCTGACCACGACGGGATACATGAATTTTCGGCTGACAGGCCGGCCTGTGGAAAATCTCTCCGATGCCAGTATCCTTTTTGCGTTTGACCTGGCAACGGAGAGCTGGTCGGAGGAATTGATCCATTGTTTTGGCCTGCCCCGGCACCTGTACCCGCAGTTGGTGCGCTGTCAGGAGGTAATCGGCCCCTTAACTCAACAGGCTGCCGCGGATCTGGGGCTGAGGCCAGGTATCCCGGTGGTGGGCGGGGGCGAGGACACCTCATCAGCCGGGCTGGCCATTGGCGTGGTTTCTCCGGGCCAGGCTTTGCTGTCGCTGGGTACCGCCGGCACCCTGTACACCGTCCAGGATGAGCCGGTTGTGGACCGACACCTGATCGCCTTTCTACATGTGTTGGAGGGTCAGATTTTGTTGGGGGGCTCCATGACGGCGGTGGGCGCTTCCCTGGCCTGGTGTCGCCGCTGGATAGGGGAGGAGCTGGACTACCAGGCCCTGGTGACGTTGGCAGCCCAGAGCCGGCCTGGAGCAGGCGGCCTCCTCTACCTGCCTTACCTGAGTGGCGAGCTGCAACCCATCAATGATGGGTATGCCCGGGGTCTTTTCTTTGGGCTCAACATGGGGACCGACCGGAGTGATCTGGTGCGGGCTGTGCTGGAAGGGACGGCATTTGCCATCCGCCACAACTTGCAGGTGACCCTGGACGCAGGGGTAGCCGTTCACGAGATCCGGGCTGTGGGAGGGCCCACCCGGAGCCGCCTCTGGTGTCAGATCATCGCTGACGTGACAGGACAACCTGTCTCGGTGTTGGCAGAGGGAGCCGGGGCACCCTTGGGCAATGCCCTGCTGGCCGCAGCCGGTATTGGCCTGATCGCCGATGCCGGGGCCACTGCCCGTCGCGCAGCCCGGGTGCAGGAACTGTTCGCGCCGGATCCCGAGGCGCATGCCCTCTATGACCGCCTTTTTCCCATTTACCGTTCCCTCTATCCGGCTCTGAAAGAGCAATTTGCTGCTTTGGTTCGGGCGGCCCAAGCGTAGCCGACCCGTCTTCCCTGGTCGCTCAGCATCGGCGGGAGGGGCATTTTCCCTCGATTTGGCAATCCTGCCAACAGTTGTTATGATTGGGAAGCTATCCCATCAAGTGTGATCGACATCCGAACGAGCTGCCAATCCCCTTCAGCAGCTTTATCGTCACCGGCCCGCGAATTTTCGCATAGCAGTCGCGGTCATCTTTGTGCCCATGCCGCTTTCTTCCCAGGGTGTGGCGCTGGGTGACATCCTGTGAGCTGGCGAGACCTACAGGTGTGGACCCGCCGTCCAGTGCCTGAGTCGACCCAATGGCCGGCGGTACCCGTCCCCAGGGAGCGCTGTGCCTTTCCCTTCCTAATCGGGCAATCCTCGGTACCCCCTGACCGATGGTTGTGTGGTGTACAGATCCGCTATTACCATCAAAAGGAGGAACGACTATGGCGTTTTCCCATCTTTCCCGCCGGCGATTCTTGAAACTGTCGGCCGTGGGCGGAGTTGGCCTGGCCCTGGCGGCCTGCGCGGCTCCGGCGGCGCCAGGAGGCAGCGAGCAGGCAGAGAGTGCTGCTGCTCCTGCCCAGGAGACCACTACCATCCGCTTTATGTCTCGAGCGGGAGCCCGCTATTTGCCCACCTATGAAGAGGTCCTGGCCACCGACTTCCGGGAGCAGAACCCCAACATCGAGGTCCAGATCGAACCGGCGCCCGATGGCTGGCAGGACAAATTGCTGGCGCAGATGGTGGCGGGCACCGCCGTGGACATCTTCCAGGCCTGGGGCAATATCTTCTTCAACTGGACGGAGCGAGACCTGATCCTGGATGTTCAGCCCTATGTGGACCTGACCATGACCGACGAGGAAGTCGCCGACTACAACGAGTTCCAGTGGGAAGGTCTGGTGATGCGTGGGATCCGGGTCGGCATGCCCAAATACATCAACCTGATGACGGTCACCATCAACAAGGATCTTTTCGACCGCTACGACGTGGAATATCCGCCAGAAGACGGGGAGTGGGACCACGACGATTACTACGACATGGCCAGGCGGCTGACCGAGGCAGCCCGCAAGGAGGGCGAAGAAAACCGATGGGGCGGCTGGATTCCAGCCTGGGCCTGGGATCGCTTCTGGTACCGGGTGGACATGTTCGGCGGCCGGGTGGTCGACGAGAAATACGGCACCAAATGCATGTTGGACACGCCCGAATCCCAGGCAGCGCTGCAATGGATCTGGGACGGTATGTGGAAGGACAACTATTTTGCCCAACCGGCCCAGGTGGAGAACCAGTGGTTCCGGGCTGCCATGACCCCGGGCTTCGTCTGTATGGCCGAGAGCGGCACCTATCCCATCTCTACCGAAGACGAACTGCGCCCTGCCTTCCGCTGGGATATGCGCCACGTGCCCAAGGGGCCCACGGGCATTCGCAAGGTCTTGGGCACGACAGATGCCTGGTCCATCACCAAACAGACCAAGCATCCAGACGAGGCCTGGGCCGTGCTCAAGTTCCTCTCAGGTCCCATCTTCCAGCGCAAGGCCATCGTGGGCGCCGAGGGTATTATCCCCGTGCTCAAGTCCTTGATCAGCACGTTCATCGACGACGTGCGGGCCCTGCGGCCGGAGCTGGAGGACGTCCGCCTGGAGACCATCCAGGAGATCCTGGATTGGGGCTATGCAGAGGATACCTTCTGGTTCAAGAACCAGAACGCCGCCTACGAGATTATTAACCCGGCGCTGGAAAAAGTATACATAGTGGGTGACGTGGGTCCCGAGTATTTCATCGAGATCTGCCAACAGGTCAACGAATCTCAGATGGAAAGCTGATCTGGCCATGGCTGGAGGGGGCGCAACCAGGAGTGTCGAGACCTGGTTGCGCCCCCCGGGTTCACCAATGCCCCGCCCAAGGGGTCAGTCCCGCGGAGCTGACTGTTGCGGCGTGGTGTGAGCTGCAGAGGAGTTATGGAATGGCCGTGCAATCTAAGCGTGGGGATCGTCCGGGTCGACCTCGTCGCTTCTATCTTTCTCCCCAGGCTCGAGATAACATCGCTGGTTTTCTGTTCATCTCTCCCTGGCTGATCCATTTTTTGGGGCTCATCGCCTTTGCCATGATCTTCTCGTTCGGGATCAGCCTCACCAAAACCGATCTCCTGACCGGCTTTACCTTTGTCGGTTTCGACAATTATGTTCGTATGTGGAACGATCCTCTCTTCTGGAAATCGTTCCGGGTGACGGCCTACTACACCTTCGTGTTGGTGCCGGCCAATGTGGTGGTTGCCCTGGCCATCGCTATCCTGATGAACCAGAAAGTGGCCTTCATCGGCCTGTGGCGGGTCGTCTACTACCTTCCCTCGGTGGTCAGTGGCGTGGCCGTGGCCCTGCTGTGGGGGTATGTCCTGAATCCCCGTTTCGGCCTCTTAAACGCAGGCCTGGCTGCCATCGGTATCGAAGGACCCCGCTGGCTCTATTCCGAAGAATGGGCCGTGCCCGGCTTCATCTTGATGGGGCTGTGGGGAGCAGGAGGCGCCATGATCCTGTATCTGGCCGGCCTCCAGGGAATTCCCACGTCCCTGTACGAAGCCGCGGAGATCGATGGTGCAAACTCGTGGCACCGTTTCTGGAATGTGACCATCCCCTTGCTGACACCTACCATCTACTTTAACGTGCTGATCAGCATCATCGCCTCCTTTCAGGTCTTCACCCAGGCATACATCCTGACCTCGGGCGGCCCGAACAACGCAACCCTGACCCAGGTACTCTACCTCTACCGTAAAGGATTCCAGGACTTCCAGTTTGGCTACGCCTCAGCCCTGGCCTGGGCGCTCTTCCTGATTATCCTGGTGTTCACAGTGCTGGTAGTTCGGACCTCCGAGAGCTGGGTGTATTACGAAGGGGAGCTGCGCAAATGATCGAGCATGGCAAGGCGTATCCATCGTATCCAGCCCGCCGCGGCACTGACTGGCCATTGGTGGTCACCAAGATCACCGCAATTATTGGCCGAATCCTGCTCTATGTGGTCCTGGCCACAGGGGGGATTCTGTTCATCATGCCCCTGCTGTGGATGATCTCCACTTCAGTCAAGCCGGACCATCTGATCTACAACATCCCCATCGTCTGGATTCCGCCGGAATTGGACTGGCAAAATTACGTTAACGGGTGGACAGCGTTGCCCTTCCCTCGCTTCTACGCCAATACCATCTTCGTGACCATTGTCAACATCATCGGTCTGGTGCTCTCCAGCTCCCTGGTTGCCTTTGGCTTTGCCCGCATCCGGTTTTGGGGACGGGATGTGATTTTTCTGATCCTGCTGGCCACCATGATGCTGCCAAGCCAGGTCACCTTGATCCCCCTCTACCTCTTCTGGTCGAAGCTAGGCCTGGTCAACACCTATTGGCCCCTGATTGTGCCCCAGTGGCTGACCAATGCCTACAATGTTTTTCTGTTGCGCCAGTTCTTCATGACCATCAATCTGGAGCTGGATGACGCCGCCCGCATCGACGGCGCCGGCTGGTTTACCATCTACTCCCGCATCCTCATGCCCCTGTCCAAGCCGGCCCTGGGTGTCATCGCCATCCAGGCCTTTGCCTGGAACTGGAACAACTTTTTTGATCCCCTCATCTATCTCAACGAGCCCAAGAAATACACCATCGCCATCGGCCTGCGCCTCTTCCAGACCACCCAGTCCCAGCAGATTGCCGAGACCATGGCCATGACCCTGGTGGCCCTGATTCCTGTCCTCATCGTCTTCTACATCGCCCAGGCCCGGTTCATCCAGGGCGTGGTCATCACCGGAGTGAAAGGGTAGTTTTCATGCAAATTGGACTCAATTCAGGCATTTTCCCCGCCACCTGGTCGCCCGCCGACAAGGTGGATGCTACGGCCCGGGTTGGGGCAGCCGGGTTGGAGTTGAACATCGATGCCGGCCAGCTATGGACCCAGCGCCTGGATCGGGCTGCCCGCCAGGCGCTGCGGCGTCAGGCGCAGGATGCCGGCGTGGCCATTACGTCCCTCTGCCTCAATGCCCACTGGATCTTCAACCTGGCCAGCCCGGACGTGCGCATCCGGGATCTGGGCGTCAGTTTGCTCCTGGATGCCATCGACATGGCCGCGGAATTGGGCGCGGGCGCAGTCCTGGTACCCGGCTGCGACCAGGAGGAGTCGCCCGAGCACAAGTGGCAACTCTTCCGGGATGGCGTCATGCAAGGGATTGCCCGGGCCGAAAAGGCTGGGGTGACCCTGGCCCTGGAGGCGGTGGGCAAGCCCTTTCTCTTCAACACCGAGAAGCTCCTGCGCATGATCGAAGATTGTGGCGGCTCCCAGGCCCTGGGTATCTACCTGGATGTGGGCAACGCCACCCACGGCGGCATGGACCCGGCAGCGGAAATCCGCGCCGCACAGGGACGGGCCACGCTGGTCCACGTGAAAGACTGGAATCCTGCCCAGCCCACCGAGCGGCGTCTGGGCGCCGGCGGCGTCGATTTTGCATCCGCCCTGGCCGCACTGCGGGCCATCGGCTACGACGGCTTCCTGGTGGTGGAACTGCCGCCAGATCCGGCCGACCCGGACGCGGTGGCCCGCCATTCGGTCCAATTCCTCCAGGAGGTTCTTCATGGCTGAGCAAATTGGTGTCGCCATCATCGGCTGTGGCGGCATTGCCCATTCCCACCTGGACGGCTGGCTGGCCGCCGCAGATCTCTGTGCCGTGCGCGCCCTGGCCGATCCCAATCCGTCGGCCCTGCAGGCTCTCCATGCCAAAGTGCCCTCGGCCAGCGCCTACGCCGATTACCGGGAAGCCCTGGAGCGGCCGGATGTGGCCGTCGTCGAGATTTTGACCCCGCCAGGGCTTCACTACGAGATCGCCCGGGATGCCATCGACGCGGGCAAGGACGTGCTGATCATCAAGCCCTTCACGGTGGAGCTCTCCCACGCCGACGACCTCATCGCCCGAGCCAGG
Organism: Litorilinea aerophila; assembly: GCF_006569185.2. Lineage (NCBI taxonomy): Bacteria > Bacillati > Chloroflexota > Caldilineae > Caldilineales > Caldilineaceae > Litorilinea > Litorilinea aerophila. Next base: position 65,131 of record NZ_VIGC02000004.1, read on the forward strand.
TCCAGGGGGGTGCGCCTCATGGCCGGGCAGCCCATGCGCTTTGATCCCCACTTTGCCAAGGCCCGTGAGCTGATCCAGGCCGGACGCATCGGCACCCCCACCCGCTTCTACAGCCGGGGCTTCATGCGGCAGGAGTGGCTGCGCAAGGCCACCCACTGGTTCTCCAACCTGGCCATCAGCGGCGGCATCACCATCGAAAATATCGTCCACCAGACCGACGCCATGGCCTGGATGGGCGGCCCGGTGCGCTCGGTGTTTGGCCTGGCCGGCACCTTCCACACGGCCGACTGGCCTGGCGGCGGCCTGCCGGATGATCAGATCTCGTTCCTGATGCATTTTGCCAGCGGCGCCATCGGTGTGGTGGAAGGGGGCACCGCCCAACCCACCGGCATGCCATCCTTCATGTTCGAAGTCGTGGGCACCGAAGGCGGCATCTATCTGGACCATGGCGCGCTGGTGGTGGGCCGTGGCGTCCGGGAAAGCGACGGCTATGCCGAGCGCTATGAATTTCGCCGCGGGCGCAGTGAAGCGGCCATGATCCGGGCCTTCCTGGAAGCCATCCACGCCGGCGAGGATGTACCGGTGCCGGCCGCCGACGGACGTTACGCGGTGGAGCTCTGCTGGGCCGCCCTCCAATCTGCCCGTAGCGGGCAGCCAGTCTCCCTTCCCCTGGACCCGGCCCATTACCCCACGTATGCCACCAGTCACTGAAAAACCACAACGGAAGACTTTATGGTAGAGGCGCGCGGCCGCGCGCCTCTACCGTTCACCCAGATATGGCCATAATTTCCTTCTGCATCCGTCCGTGATAGACTGATGGTATCAACCGACGTCCACATTCACCGACAGACGTGCTGCAGAAACTCCCCAGCATCCATCCTTAACTGCGCCCATGCCACGGCGCCTAGAGGAGGTAACCCATGGCCAAACGCAAAGTCCTTGTCACCGGCGCATCTGGTCTGATCGCCGGTCTCTTGTTGCCAGCGTTCCAGGAACGCTACGACCTGACCCTGTTGGACGTGCGCACCACCAACCGACTTGGCCAGGAGATCCCCGGCATCCAGATCGCCGACCTGACCGACCGCAACCGGGACAACTACCGCCACCATTTCCAGGGGGTGGACACTGTAGTCCACTGCGGTTTTGTACGCGCGGCGGACGAAAACGACCCAGACCAGCGCTTCTGGGCCGAGTTCGCCAACGTGCAGATGGCCTACAACGTCTACCAGGTATCCTGGGAAGAGGGCGTGCGCCGGGTGGTGGTGGCCAGCTCCAACCACGCGGCCGACTACTACGAACCCCTGATCCTGGACCACAAAATGGACGTGGTCACGCCGGACATGCGGGCCCTGTCGGACAACTACTACGGCTGGGCCAAGGAAGCCTACGAGCACCTGGGCTTCGTCTTTGCCGTGGGCAAAGTAAACGCGGCCCTGGCGCCGGGCGTGCAGCAGCGGATCGGCCACCACGGCGGCGCCACCATCCTGGACCGGGCCCAAGGCCGCCCCCTGGAAAATGTCCAGATCCGCATCGGCGGCCCCCGGGAGACCGACGTGGCCAACTGCCCCAAGGGCGACCTGCGCTGCATGCGCCGCGCCCTGGCCGCCTACATCAGCCAGCGGGATCTGCAACAGCTCTTCATCAAAAGCATCGAAACCGAGGACATCCGGGACGAGAATGGCGTGCCCTTCCAGATCTTCTACGGCGTCAGCAACAATCCCCACGCCTTCTGGAGCATTGTCAACGCCCGCAAGGTCATCGGCTACGAGCCCCAGGACAACAGCGAAGTGCGCTTCCATGCCCTGGTGACCGAGCACATCCGCGCTGCCCAGGAAAAAGAGAGGCAGGGCACACAGAAACCGGAAACAGAGTAGCAGGAAAAACAGTCCAGGTCTGCTGAATCACCCCACCTACACCCACATCCACGGAGGAACCACCATGTCCCAACCCTGGCGAGGGATCTTCGTCATCGTCGTGACGCCCTTCACATCCGGCTACGAGCTGGACGAGGAGAGCCTCCGCAAAGAGGTGCGCTACTGCATCGAGGCTGGCGCCCATGGCCTGGTCGGGCCGGCCAACGCCAGCGAGTTCCCCACCCTCTCCGACGACGAGCGCCGGCGTTGGATCGAGATCGTGGTCGCCGAAGCCGGCGGCCAGATCCCGGTCATCGCGGCCACCACGTCCGGCCACTGGCTGCCCGCCCTGGAACTGAGCCGCCATGCCCAGCGGGTGGGCGCGGATGGCATCATGGCCATGCCTCCCCATGTCCTCCACCCAGATGCCGAAGGCTGCTATGCGTACTACAAAGCCCTCTCCGACGGCCTGGAGATCCCCATCTTCGTGCAAAATTACATCGGTCCGGTGGGCACGCCCATGAGCCCCCAGCTCCTGGCCCGCATGTGCCGGGAACTGAAGCACGTGGATTACCTGAAGGAAGAGACCTTGCCAGAGCCCAGGCAGATCAGCGCCACCATCGCCGCGGCTGGCGATGCCTGCAAAGGGGTCTTTGGTGGGCAGGGCGGCATTTACATGCTGGATGAGTATCGGCGGGGCGCCTGTGGCAACATGCCCGCCAGCCAGGCCACCGAGGTGCACGTGGCCATCTGGGAGAAGCTGGAGCAGGGCGACGAGGCCGGCGCCCGCCAGCTCTTCAACCGCTTGCTCCCGCTCATCAACTTCGAGCGCATGCACGGCGTGGCCGCCTACAAAGAGGTGCTCTACCGCCGGGGCATCTTCGCCACCCGCCTCTCCCGCGCGCCGGGCAAATACCTGGACGACCTGGATCGGGTCGAGCTGGATGCCATCCTGGCCGATGTGGAACCATTGTTTACAATATCGTAAATTTCTTTGAGGGAGGTTGTCCATGAACCCCTTGGGGATCCGGGCTGAACGGAGCATCCACATCCCGGATTGGGCGCTGCGTCAGCGCCACCTGATCGCTGTCATGAACGAAGCCGCGCCCCTGTACCAGGAGCGCTACACCCGCCAGGATGGCACCTTTGTCTGGCGGGAATCCTGGCCCGGGATGGATGGCTCAGACGACGGCTACGAGAGCTATCACAACTGGCCCCTCTTCTACGCCCTGGGCGGCGACGAAGAACTCCACCGGCGCAGCCGCTTCCTCTGGGAGGCAGTGACCCGCCAGTTCACCCAGTATGGCCAGATCTACCGGGAGTTCGACGCCTACTACGACTGGATGCACCACGGCGAGTCCTCCATCTATTTTTACTACTTTGGCCTGGCCGATCCCAACTGGGAGCCGGATCGAGCCCGGGCCTTGCGCTTCGCCGGGTTCTACATGGGCGATGATCCAACCGTGCCCAACTGGGATCCGGAAAAGCGCATGATCCGTTCGCCCATCAACGGCAGCAAGGGGCCTCGCTTCGAAAATTCCTGGGACGACTGGTCCACCCACCGGTGGGTCCTGGCCGAATATCCCGTCCCCTTCGACGACCTGGACGTCCCCACCGAGCTCAAACCCTGGCGCGGGGAGATGGTCCCCATGGCCGACTGGAACGACGACGCGGTCTACGCCGTGATCCTGGAGGCCCTAAACCGGCGCCAGATGCGCTGCGACGTGCCCCTCAACCTGACCGCCACCAGCCTGATCACCCACGCCTTTCTCTACACGGGCGAGGACCGCTATCGGGCATGGGTGTTGGACTACCTGGAAGCGTGGGCGGACCGTATCCGGCAGAATGGCGGCATCTGCCCCGACAACGTGGGGCCCAACGGCATCATCGGTGAAACCATGGACGGCAAGTGGTGGGGCGGCTACTACGGCTGGCGCTGGCCCCACGGCTTCATGACCATCATCGAGCCCCTGACCATCGCCGCCATGAACGCGGTGCTCCTCACCGGCGACATGAGCTACCTGGACATCCCCCGGGGCCAGCTGGATCGGCTGTTGGAGCTGGGCCGGGAAGAAGGAGGCCAGCTTCTGGTGCCCTACCGCCACACCGACGCCGGCTGGACTTCCTACCGGCCCATGCAGCCCCACCACGCCGCCCAGATCTGGTACATGTCCCAGGATCCCCGAGACCGGCAGCGGCTGGACAGCATCCCCGAAACCCGGACCACCTGGCTGGAGGTGCGGCCCGGCCGGGGCAAGGGGGATGACATCCACTTCGGCCCCTGGTACTGCTACCTGGATGGGCGCAACCCGGACTACCCCCGGCGCATTCTGGAGGAGCAGTACGCGGAGGTGCTGCGGCGCATGGACCAGATCCGCAACGACCACGGCGACCCGGAGACGTGGGACGTGCACCACTGGCAGAATGTCAACCCGGTGCACACCGAGGCCCTGGTGCAGCTCACCTGTGGCGGCCCCCAGATTATCTACCACGGCGGCCTGCTCCACGTGCGCCTGCGCTACTTTGATGCCCAGGCCCGACGCCCCGGCCTGCCGCCAGACGTCTCTGCCCTGGTCTCCCACCTGGACGCCAACAGCACTACCGTCACCCTGGTGAACACCAGCCCCATCCACGAGCGCCGACCCATCCTGCAGGCGGGCGCGTTCGGTGAGCATCGCTTTACCGCCGCCACCGAGCTGGATGAAGCCGGCAACGCGCTACCCGGCCGTACCGTAGCAGTGAACGGCCGGCATCTGGCCGTGACCCTGCCGCCGGGTCGGGCCCTGACCCTGCGCCTGCAGATGGACCGCTACTGCCATACGCCCGACTATGCACAACCTGTGTGACTTGTAAGTCTGTGGATAAATCTATGGACATGTTGGGACAGGACATGTTGGAGCAGGATATGCTGGAACACACCCTCAACCCCTTCAACGGCGTCGTTGTGAATACCGACGCGCTGCCGGCCGATCCGGAGGATTTCCGGCAGCAGCTGTTGCCCTCCCTGGAAGCCTGGCAGGCGCGGGGCCACCAGGTAGTCTGGCTGGAGCTGCCCATCGAGCGCGCCCGGCTGGTGCCGGTGGCCACGGAGGCGGGCTTCCGCTTCCATCACAGCTCCGAGGAAGCCTTGACCCTCACCTACCGCCTGCAGCCCGAAGCCCTGATCCCCCATTTCGCCACCCACTACATTGGCGCGGGCGGGGTGGTCCTTAACAGCCGCCAGGAGCTGCTGGTGGTCTGCGAGCGCCACCGGCGGGATCGCAGCCGGCCCTACTATAAGCTGCCCGGCGGCGCGCTTCACCCGGGCGAGCACCTGGTGGATGCCGTGATCCGAGAAGTGTACGAAGAGACGGGCGTCCAGGCCCGGTTCGAGGCGCTGGTCTGCTTCCGCCACTGGCACGGCTACCGCTACCACAAGTCCGACATCTACTTCATCTGCCGTCTCTCGCCCATCAGCCAGGAGATCACCATCCAGCCCTCTGAAATTGAAGAGGCCTGCTGGATGCCCGTGGCAGAGTATCTGAACAGCGAGTATGTGAGCGTCTTCAACAAGCGCATCGTCCAGGCCGCACTGGAATGCCCAGGCATCGTGCCCACCTGGATCGACGGCTACGACGACCCTGCGCGCTATGAGTTTTTTATGCCAGTGAATGGGGTAGACGGTAGACAGTAGACGGTAGATGCCCCCGTCGCGTCCACTACCGTCTACCGTCTACTGACTACCGTCTACCGACTACCCTCGACCCACCCACCCACAGGAGTACCCTATGGCTAAGCCTGTCACAATTGAGGACGTCAAAGTCATCACGACCCAGCCTGCGGGCTCACGGCTGGTGATCGTCAAAGTCATCACCTCGGAGCCGGGCCTGTACGGCCTGGGCTGCGCCACCTTCACCCAGCGTTTCCACGCGGTGGTTACCGCCATCGAAAAGCACCTCAAGCCTTTCCTTCTGGGCCGAGATGTCTCCCGCATCGAGGAGATCTACCGCATGGCCACGGTGCACAGCTACTGGCGCAACGGGCCGGTGCTGAACAACGCCATCTCCGGCGTGGACCAGGCCCTGTGGGACATCAAAGGCAAGATGGCCAACATGCCGGTCTACGACCTGTTGGGCGGCAAGTGTCGGGAGGCAGCTGCGGTCTATGTCCACGCGGATGGCCAGACGCCCCAGGAAGTGGCCGAGAATGTCCAGCGCTTCATGGAGCAGGGGTACCGCTACATTCGAGTCCAGATGGGGGGGTATGGCGGCAAGGGCGCGGCCATGGTGAAGCCCGAGGGGGCTCCCGAAGGCGCCTACTACGATCCCCGGGCCTACATGCGCAACATGGTGAAGATGATCGAATACGTGCGCAACACGGTGGGTGAGGAAGTGGAGCTGCTCCACGACATCCACGAGCGGCTCCAGCCCATCGACGCGGTCCAGTTCGCCAAGGACGTGGAACCCTTCAAGCTCTTCTTCCTGGAGGACGCGCTGGCCCCCGAGGACATTGAGTGGTTTGCCCGCATCCGGGAGCAGTGTGCCACGCCCCTGGCTATGGGCGAGCTCTTCAACAATCCCCGGGAGTGGCAGCCCCTGATCGCGGAGAAGCTCATCGACTTCATCCGCATGCACGTCAGCCAGATGGGCGGCATCACCCCGGCCCGGGAAGTGGCCCTCTTCGCCCGCATGTACGGCGTACGCACCGCCTGGCACGGGCCGGGTGACACCTCGCCGGTGGGCCATGCGGCCAACCTGCATCTGGACCTGTGGGCGCCCAACTTCGGCATCCAGGAGTGGTGCCGCTTCCCCGAGCACGTCTATGAGATCTTCCCCGGCCTGCCCCAGGTGCGCAACGGGTACATGTACCCCAACGACAAACCCGGGCTGGGCATCGACATCGACGAAAAGCTGGCCGCCCAGTACCCGTGCCAGGATCAGGTGGAGTTCTGGACCCAAACCCGCTGGCCGGACGGCAGTCCCGCCCGGCCATGACCGGGTTTCATGACGATTCCAGTAGGGGCGGGGCTTGTCCCGCCCGGCTTGCCCTGCCCGTCCGGGCAGGGCAAGCCCCTGTCCCTACAGGGATTGGGGGCGGATGGCCAGCATGCGCAGGCCGTTGGTGACCACCACCAGGGTGCTGCCTTCGTGGCCCACCACGCCCAGGGGCAGGGGCAGGTAGAAGCCGGGGATGAAGATGGGCAGGACGATGGTGGCCAGAACCAGGCTCACGATCACGGCGACGGAGAAAATCACATTTTGGCGCACGATCTGTTCGGCCCGGCGCCCCAGGTGTAGCAGGAAGGGCAACTTGCTCAGATCGCTGGCCATGAGGACCACGTCCGCCGTCTCCAGGGCCACGTCGGTGCCCCCCGCGCCCATGGCGATGCCCAGGGTGGCCGTGGCCAGGGCCGGTGCATCGTTCACCCCGTCGCCCACCATGGCCGTCTTCCCCTCCTGCACCAGTTGTTGGACGATCTCCACCTTCTGTTCCGGCAGCAGTTCGCTGTAGACCTCTTCGATGCCCACCTCCTGGGCGATGTTGTTGGCCACGGCCCGGTTATCGCCCGTGAGCATGACGATCCGTTGGATCCCCTGCTTTCGTAAGGCTTCCACCGTGGCCCGGGCCTCTGGGCGGACGGTGTCGGCCACGGCGATGTAGCCCACCACCTCCCAGTCCCGCTCCGAGCCCAGGGTATCCTCCACCGTGCTGCGGCGCACCACCAGCATGGCCGTCTTGCCCTGCTTTTGCAGCGCGTCGCCGATGACCCGAATGGCCGGCGAGAAGTCCATCTTTTCGTTCATGAAAAGCTTATCATTGCCGATGAAGATGGTCTCGGTGTGATCTCCCCGCTCGAAAGTGGCCTGGATGCCGTGGCCGGCCACGGCATGGAACTCGGCCGGCGTCTCCAGGGGGATCCCTTCCTGCTGGGCCATTTCCACGATGGCCCGGCCGATGTGGTGTTCGCTGAGCAACTCGGCGCTCCCCGCCAGCCGGAGCAGATCTTCCCGGCTGTGGCCGCTCAGGGGGTGGAGGTTGGTCACCACCGGCTTACCGTGGGTGAGGGTGCCCGTCTTGTCGAAGGCCACGATGGAGATGTGGGCGGCCTTCTCCAGATAGGCGCCTCCCTTGAAGAGCACACCGCCCCGCGCGGCGGCTGCGATGGCGCTCAAGATGCTGGCCGGCGTGCTGATGATCAGGGCGCAGGGGCTGGCCACCACCATCAGGGTCATGGCCCGGTAGAGGGTGTCGCTGAAGGGTTCGTCCACCCAGAGCCAGGGGATGACGATGGCCAGCAGCGTGGCGATGATCACCCCGTAGGTGTAGGGCTGGCTGAAGCGGTCAATGAACCGTTGGGTGGGCGAAGCGTCCTGCCGGGCCTCTGCCACCAGCTTGATGATCTTGCTCAGGGTGCTCTCGGACGCGGGCTTGGTGACCTCTACCTCCAGGGCCCCGCCTCCGTTGATGGTCCCCGCGTAGACCTGGTCGCCGGGCTCTTTGTAGACGGGGACGCTTTCGCCGGTGATGGGGCTCTGGTCGATGTGGGTGGTGCCCTTGATTACCACGCCGTCCACCGGGAGCCGTTCGCCGGGGCGCACCAACACCACGTCGCCTACCACGAGCTCTTCCACCGGCAGGGTCAGCTCCTGGCCATCCCGGCGCACCACGGCCACCTCGGGCCGCAGGTCGCTCAGGGCCTCGATGGCCTTGCGGGTGCGGTCCATGGCGAACTCTTCCAGCGCGCCGCTGAGGGTGAAGAGGAAGAGCAGGAGCGCCCCTTCCTCCCATTCGCCGATGGCCGCCGCACCCAGGGCAGCGGTGATCATCAGGAAGTCGATATCCAGTCGGCCCTGTCTGGCTTCTTCGATGGCGCCCATCAGGCCGGAGTAGCCGCCGGCCATGAAGGCAACCACCGCGGCCATGGTGACGGCCCAACCCGGCAGCACCTGGGTCACGCTGCCGCCCAGCCAGCCTATCAGCAGGGCCACCAGGGTGATGGCGGCCAGAAATAGCTCGTAGTTGGACTTCCAGACAGCGAAGACCTGGCTGGCCGAGAACGATTGGGCGCTGACCTGGGCGCCGGCGACGCTGCTCTTAACTGACTGTGTCGTCATGATTCCCCTCCTGCTTTGAGTCATCTGTTGTGCCGCGTTGACTGTGCCACTGGGCCAGAATCTCAGCCTTTTTCCGTTCCCGACATTCCCGACAGAAGCCGACCACCTCCACCTTGGCGGCGACGGGCTGGAACCCGGTCTCTCGCGCCATCCACTCCTCATCGCCCAGGGCGGGCAGGGGCCCCTCGTAGTCTATGATCTTGTGACAGCGCAGGCAGATCAGGTTGATGTGGGGCGCCGGGTTGGTCTCGTAGTGGGAATGGCCGGCGCCGAACCCGATCTCCACAATGACCCCCAATTCCTGGAGGGTGTTGAGGGTGTTGTAGACCGTGGCCCGACTGATGTCCGGGTGCTCTCGGGAGAGTTCCTCGTAGACCTGGTAGGGGGTGGGGTGGGAATGGGTCTGGGCCAGGTATTCGCAGATGATGCGCCGTTGAGGCGTGATGCGATACCCTGCCTGTTTGAGGGCATTTAGAAATCGGTTGGCCTGGGTCATGGTGTTTCCCCCTGACACGCTTCTCTGCCGGATCGACACCGGCGAGCTGATCCATGGGATCTCATGGTGTTAATTAGAATCATTCTAATTAATGCTGGCTGTATTATAGCGCTATCTGCTGCCTCTGTCAAGTTAGTTTAGAACGAATCTAATTTTGATCCGTCGTTCTGTTGACAATTTTTCTGAACCCTGTCATAATAATTGCCGCCGCGGGGCATATTCGTGTGGATGTGGGAAACCGACGAAATGTGGCCGCGTGTTGTATCTGCGCCGGGCGGCGGCCGAGGGGCGCTCTGGCCCACCACCACCGAGGAATCAGGCCCCGGCCAGCCGGTGTTTGTTTGACATCTTTTGTGAACTCTGGTACAATCGCCGCCGTCCATGTCCACCTTCAGCGATCGGGCGTCCGTTGTGTTGCGCAAAATTTTGACCCTGGCCATTCTCATCAGCACCGCCCTCTGGCTGGTCCTCAGCTACCTTCCCGGCGTCCGCTCCTTGCTTCCCCAATTTTCCTGGCAGGCTTTGGGCGCTGGGCGCGCTTTTTCCTGGCTGGCACTCTTCAGCCTGGTGGCCTTCGTGGCCATTCAGCTCTGGCTGCTGTGGCACACCCTGCACCTCTTGCGGGGCCAGCGCTCTAGTAGCCGGGGGGACGTGCAGGGGTTTCCCATCCGTCTGGACATGGAGCTACTCTGGACGGCACTGCCGCTGGTGCTGACCTTGGGCCTGGCCGTGGCCAGCTATCGGCTCTGGTCTTCCCTGGCCGCGTGGCCATGAACGGATCATGAACCATTCATGAACCATGGCAGTGTTACGGGAAAGGCGGGCCCGGGTCGGCGCGCTTGAAAGGACGTCGGTCGGCTCTCAATATGTGCACTCTTGGCAGACTGGTTGTATAATCGGGATGCCACTTTCTGAAATGTTTTCGCCGCTGTGGACAGCGGAAGAGCCATCGCCAACCTGGCCAGATGGGCCGCAAAAATCAGGAGCGAATCGATAGCTATGCCCAAGTCCTCAACAGACAAGCGCCATTTCATCATCGTCGCCGCGCTGATTGCCATTTCGACCGTTGTGCTGGATTGGCTGCTGCGGACGGTGTTGCCCCTGCCCGTCCAGGCCAGCCTGGAGGCGATGACGGTGGACTGGCTGATCGGCCTCCACCTGCTTTTGATCTCCTTCCTCTTTTCCCTGGTCGTGGTCTTCATGCTCTACGGCCTCTTTGTGTTCCGCAAGCGGGATGGGGATGAAGAAGACGGTGAGCACTTTCATGGCCACACCACCCTGGAAATTGCCTGGACCGTCATACCGTTGCTGCTGGTGCTGGTTTTCGGCTTTATCGCCATGAATGCCCTGGCGGACATCACCCGCAGCGAATCGGATGAAGTGACGGTTCAGGTGACCGGTTTCCAGTGGGCCTGGCGTTTTGACTATCCGGAAGGCTTCAGCTCCCAGGAGCTGGTACTGCCGGTCAACCGGCGGGTGCGCCTGGAGATGACGGCGACCGACGTCATCCATTCCTTCTGGGTGCCGGAATTCCGGGTGAAGCAGGATCTGGTCCCGGGCATGACCACCACGCTACGCTTTACCCCGGTGGAGGTGGGCGAATACAAGGTGCGCTGTGCCGAGCTCTGCGGGCTGAGCCACTGGAGCATGTTGGCGCCGGTCCGTGTGGTCGAGGAAGCAGAGTACCGGCAGTGGCTGCAGGAGAAGACCGCGGGGCTGGATCCCGCCCTGGTGCAGGGTGAGTCGGCCTCGACAGAATAGCATAGCGCTGAAAACAAATCCCAGTCGTTCTGAAGCCTGTGATTTACAGAATGGGTTGGCACGAGAGTATCCAGTGGTAAGGAGAACGTGACATGTCGCTTCTGTCGTTAGGCATTGTGCGTGGCCTGATCGGCCAGCTGGTGGGCACCGCCGGTGGCATGGCCCTGACCATGCTCATCCGCCTGATGTTGGGCCTGCCCGCCTGGAAGGAAGAGCCGGTGTGGGTGGTGGGCCTGATCCTGGGCGGTATCGGCTTTCTGATCGGCGTCGGTGCTGTTAGCGACTGGTTCAAGTGGATGAAGGGGATCGAGACTCCTCTGCACCACGGCCCGCCGGCCGACAAGCCCGCCTGGACCCGCTATTTCGGCGTAGACTACAACCACAAGGTGATCGGCATCCAATATGCGGTGACGGGCCTGGTCATGCTCATCATCGGCGGTAGCTTTGCCGTGATCTTCCGCACGGAGCTGGCCCGTTCTGGCCTCCAGTTTTTGACGGCCAACCAGTTTAACTCCTTCCTGGGCATGCATGGCTGGGCCGCGCTCTTCGGCATCTTCATCAGCATCGGCGGCATGGCCAACTACCTGGTGCCCCTGATGCTGGGTGCGGAGGATATGGCCTTTCCCCGGCTGAACGCCTTCGCCTACTGGCTGAACGTGCCGGCCATCGTCATGCTGCTGGGCGCCGTTTACTTCGGCTGGGATGCGGGCTGGACGGTCTATCCGCCCTTGAGCACCAAGGGGCCGGTGGGCTTCCAGTTCCTCTTCTATGCCGTCTTCTTCCTGGGGATGTCGTCCATCCTGGGTTCGTTGAACCTGCTGGTGACCATCTTCCGCATGCGCCCGCCGGGCATGAGCCTCTTCCGCATGCCCATCTTCTGCTGGGCCATCGTGGCCACCAGCCTGATCCAGCTCACGGCCACCCAGCTGATCGGTATGTCCTTCCTCATGCTCTCGGTGGAGCGGGTGTTGGGTATGGGCTTCTTCGACCCGGCCAAGGGGGGGACGCCCATCCTCTTCCAGCATCTCTTCTGGTTTTACTCCCACCCGGCCGTGTACGTCTGGGTGTTGCCCGGCCTGGGCATCATCAGCGAGATCCTGCCGGTCTTTTCCCGCAAGCCCCTCTTCGGCTACCGCTGGATCGCGCTGTCCAGCGTGGCCATCGCCCTGGTGGGCTTCCTGGTCTGGGGGCACCACATGTTCGTCTCCGGCTATAGCGACTATCTGCGGGTGCCCTTCATGATCTCCACCATGCTGGTGGCCGTGCCCACGGGTGTGAAGTTCTTTAGCTGGCTGGGGACCATTTGGGGCGGCAAGATCTCCTTCCCCACGCCCATGCTCTTTGTCCTGGGGGCCATTTCGGTCTTCCTCATCGGCGGTTTGAGCGGCCCCATCCTGGCCACCGTGCCCACCGACCTGCACCTGCATGACAGCTACTTTGTGGTGGGCCACTTCCACGCCACCATTTTTGGCGGCTTCGTCTTCCCCTTCTTCGCGGCCATCTACTACTGGTATCCCAAGATCACGGGGCGCATGTACGATGAGCGGCTGGGCAAGCTCCACTTCTGGATCATGACCCCGGGCTTCTGGCTGCAGAGCATCGGCCAGATGTCGGTGGGCGTCATGGGCATGCGCCGTCGCATCGCCGACTATGATCCTGCCCTGGGCATTGAGCCTGGCCACATCCTCATCACCATTGCCGGCTTCGCCATTGCCTTCTCCATCCTGCTGATGATCTACAACCTGTTCCACAGCGCGGATGTGGGCGAGCTGGCCGGTGCCAACCCCTGGCGCTCCCGGTCGCCCGAGTGGCAGATCCCCTCGCCGGTGCCGGAGCACAGCTACGCCAGCCCCATCACAGTGGTGGGTGAGCCCTACGACTACGGCCTGGCCGGTTCGACTTACATCCGTATGGCGCCGGCCTCGGCAGGACATGACTGAAACGGAAGGAAGACGGGTTTATGAAGGAAAAGCGTGCAGCCGCCTATCGCCTGAGTGCAACGGTAGCCCTGGTCCTGGCGGCCCTGACCGTGTTGGAGTTCTTCGTGGCCGTCTATATGGCCAGCACGGCCCTGTTGTTTCTGATCGCCCTCTTCAAGGGGGCCGCGGTGGTTCATTTCTTCATGCACGTATCGCGCCTCTGGAGCCAGGAAGGAGGCCACTGAGCCATGAGTGCAATTGCTGAAACCGTTGAAAACTACACCGACCAGCTTCGCAACAATCGACTGGGCCTGTGGATGTTCTTCATCTCCGAGGCCTTCCTCTTCGGGGGGCTGCTGGTCACCCGCTTTTACCTGTGGGGAAACACCCGCCCCGAGCTGGATCAGACCATCGGTCTGATCGTCACCTCGGTGCTGCTGCTGAGCAGCTTTTCCATGAACCTGGCGGAGACGGCCATGGAACATGGTGACCGCAAGACCTTCCTGCGGGGTCTGGTGGCCACGGCCGTGCTCGGGCTCATCTTCCTGGTGGGCGTGCTGGTTTTTGAGTGGGGGCTCTTCCCGTTTCTGTACGAGGGGCATCTGAAGCCCTGGGAAGATGTCTATGGGGCGGTGGTCTTTGCCATGACGGGCATGCACGCCCTCCACGTGGTCAGCGGGATCGTCTTCATCGCCATCGTCTGGAATCTGGGCCGCAAGGGCCACTACTCGCCCGAGCGGCACTGGGGGGTGGAAGCCTGCGCCATTTACTGGCACTACGTGGACCTGGTCTGGATCTTTTTCTACCCGGCCCTATACCTCATCGGCACGGTGGCCCACTGATTGGTGTTGTGTAGAGGTGCCGGCCACGAACGGTGAACGGCCCCAGCCCACGGGTGGGGCGCCTGTTCCACAAGTTCGTGGCCGGTTTTTTCACCCGGCTTGCCGGCGGGGTGGTTTCCTATGCATCCATTGGTTCGAGCGCTCCTGAGCGCATGGGAATGGCGCCCAGAGGTCCTGATCGTTCTGATCACCCTGGGCACCTTGTATGTGACGGGCTGGCGCAGGCTGCGCCGTCAGCGGCCGGGCTCCCGGCTGGCGTCGGTGCCCCGCCTGGCCGCCTACCTGGGAGGGCTGTTCGCCCTGGCCGTTTCCCTGCTCTCGCCCATCGACCGCCTGGGTGGACAGCTTTTCTACATGCACATGATCCAGCATCTGCTGTCCATCATGGTGGCCGCGCCCCTGCTGTGGCTGGGCATGCCCTTCCCGGTGGCCCTGTGGGGCCTGCCGGCCCATTTGCGGCGCGCCGTTGCCCGTTTCTTCGTGCGGGACTCTCGCTTTCGGCAGGGGTTGCGGCAGGCCACCCGGCCAGCCATTGCCTGGCTGGCCTTCATTACCATCTACGTGGGCTGGCACGACGCCAATCTCTACAACCTGGCCCTGGAGCGGGATTGGGTACACGACCTGGAGCATATCACCTTTTTCGGCGCGGCTCTTCTCTACTGGTGGCATGTGGTAGGGGCAGGGCCCCGCATCCACGGCCGCTTCCCCGCCTGGGCCCGCATCGGTTACCTGATCGGGACCGTGCCGCCCAACATGCTGTTGGGGGTCATCATCGCCTACAGCGACTCGGTGATCTACACCTACTATCTCTCCGTACCCCGGATCTGGGGCGTCACCGCGCTGCAGGATCAGATGATCGGCGGGGTGATCATGTGGATCCCGGGGAGTATGATGTTCATCGTCGCGGCCCTCATCGTCCTGGCCCGGGCCCTGGACGGTGATGAGCCCCAACCCGACTCTCGGGCGGGCTGGGACGACGAAGCCCACATGGTGGCGCCGGGGCTGGAGCATCGGGTGACCCAGAACCGGTGGCGCCGGCTGCATGCCTCCCGGACTCGCACGGTTGATGCCCCATGAGGAAAAGCCGACACGGGCAGCGTGGGGGGACCAGTATGATGGGCTGGCTTCTGATGCTGCTGGCCGCCCTGGCTGCCTGCTTTCCCCAGGTGGCCAATGCCCATGCGGCCGGCACGCCCCAGCTTTCCAACGTGCCCGCCGGCCCGTATCGGGTTTACGTCTGGACCGACCCGGAGCCCTTGCGGGTGGGCGACATGCACCTCTCGGTGTTGGTGACCATGGTGCCCGAATCCGGCGACGCGACAGATCCGCAACAGCCGGAGCGCCCGGTGGAGGATGCCCAGGTGACGGTTCAGTTCGTGCCGGCAAGCGGCGAAGGCGACCCTCTGACCTGGCATCCCGTGCCCCAGGAGAGCCTGGGCACCGTTTACTACGAACTGGACGCAACCTTGCCGACCCCGGGCGACTGGCTGTTTAAGATTCAGGTGGAAGGGCCCGAGGGCGAAGGTGCCGTCGATTTCCAGGACGAGGTTGCGCCGGCCCGCGAGGTGAACTGGGGATTGCTGGCTGTTGGTGCCCTGGTTCTGCTGCTGGCTGTGGCCCTGGCCGGGCGCTGGTCTCGCCGGGGGGAGGCACAGACTATCCCGGCGAGGAGAACCCGCCGATCCAGCCAGGGGCGAACCGGTCCGGACCGGGTTTGACGAGATCGGTTATCGAGGAGTGAACGGTGGTTGTGTTGAAGCTGTTCAATCGTCGTTGGTGGTGGACCACGCTATTGGTAATTGCCGGCGTGGCCGTTCTGATTCGCCTGGGCTTCTGGCAGCTGGATCGCCTGGAGCAGCGCCGGGCCTTCAACGCCATGGTGGCCGAGCGGTGGAAGCAGGAACCCTACGACCTGGCCCATAATCCGCTGCCGGCGGACCTGCAGGAGCTGGAATATCGGCGGGTGGAGGTCGAGGGGGAGTTCGACTACGAGCGGCAGCTCGTCCTTGTTAGCCAGACCCGCTCCGACGGTGCGCCCGGGGTGATCCTGGTGACGCCCCTGGTCTTTGAGGATGGCCGGGCGGTGTTGGTGGCCCGGGGATGGATTCCCTCTGATCTGGCCGCCCCTGAGAACTGGCCCCAGTTCCAGGAGCCGCCTGGCCAGCCGGTGATCGGCCTGATCCAGGAGTCCCAGATGCTGCCCAACGGCGAGGCGCCGCCAATTCCGGATTCCCCCCAGACGGAGTGGTTCCGGATCAACATCGACGCGATCCAGCCTCAGATGCCCTACCAGCTGCTGCCCGTGTTCATCCTGCAGCTGCCCGAGGAAGGTCGCCCCTACGACGCGCTGCCCTACCGGGAGGAGCCGCTGCGGCTGGATGAAGGTTCGCACCTGAGCTACGCCATCCAATGGTTCACCTTTGCCGCCATCCTGGCCTTTGGCTATCTCCAGTTTATCCAGCATCAGGAGCGGCGGGAGCAGATGCTCCAGGCTCAGGCGGTTGCGGCAGAAGAAGCGACCGCGGTGGAAGGAGAGGCACCCTCTGGCACCCTACCTTCCGGTGTGGATACGCAGGCCGGGGGGCTGCCGCGCCGGGAAGGCCACGCCTGAGGGAAGTGGGCCGGCCGAGAACTTGGATCCCAAACATCGACCATCCCCATGGGCATTACTGACATGGGCGTGCACTGAGGAGTAAGGCAGACCGGATGCAACTGCAAAGTACCATCGCCGAATCGATGCATAAGGTAGAGCAGCCCACTTCCGAGGCGGGCATGGGGCGCGAGCAGGCCTTGCTGCGTCTGGCCGTCAGCGACTATCTGACCCTGACCAAGCCGCGCATCATTGCCCTCCTGCTGGTGACGACCTTCGTGCCCATGTTCCTGGCCGGCAACGAGCCACCCAGCCTGGCGCTGGTCTTCTGGACCTTGCTGGGCGGCTTTCTGGCCGCCGGCGGCGCGAATACCATCAACCAATATGTGGATCGGGACATCGACTACGTGATGGTGCGCACCCGGCGTCGGCCCCTGCCCTCCGGCCGGCTGACGCCCCAACAGGTGCTGGCCTTCGGCATCGCCCTCAGCCTCCTCAGTGTGCTCCAGTTATGGTGGACGGTCAACCCCCTCACGGCCCTGTTGGCGCTGGCCGGCATTCTCTACTATGTGATTTTCTACACGGGCATTCTGAAGCGTACCAGCACCCAGAACATCGTCATCGGTGGCGGGGCGGGCGCCATTCCGCCTCTGGTGGGCTGGGCTGCCGTGGCCAACGAGCTTTCCCTGCTGCCCATCTTTCTTTTCATGATCGTCTTCTATTGGACGCCGCCCCATTTCTGGGCGTTGGCCCTGATGCGCCGCAAGGAATACCGGGCCGCGGGCGTGCCCATGCTGCCGGTCCTGGTGGGGGAACGCCCCACCCACCTGCAGATTCTCCTCTACAGCGTGTTGCTCCTTTTGATCTCCCTGGCGCCCGTCTTCCTGGGGATGTTCGGGCCTGTCTATCTGGTCTGCGCCCTGATCTTAAACGGCCTCTTCCTGTGGGACGCGGTGGCCATCTGGCGTGTCCCCTCCAATGGCCACGTCTGGAGGCTGTACAAATACAGCCTCCTCTACCTGGCCCTCCTCTTCCTGGCCATGGGGATCGACCACCTCTTCTACACCATGCCAGCCGCCGCGCTGTCGCCCAGTTTTCGTCTGCCCTTCTGAGGAAAGTGTGTGGGGGGCTGCCTCAGTGGTCGATGGCAGCCCCATCGTCGGGGTGGAACAGGCCCGGATGTCGCCGGGGTTCCCCAAAGCGTTGCTGGACTGCCTCTTCGTCCAGCTCGATACCCAGGCCCGGGCCGGTGGGCAGGGGTAGGTACCCGTCCACCACCCTGAAGGGCTCGCGCAAGTAGCCCTCCCCCAGGTGAATTTGCTCCTGGGCCAGGAAATTGGGGATGGCCGCATCCAGCTGCAGGCAGGCTGCCAGGGAGATGGGACCCAGGGGACAATGGGGGGCTACCGCGCCGTAGTAGGCTTCCGCCATGCCCGCGATAAGGCGCCCTTCCCAAATGCCGCCGGCGTGGGAAAGGTCGGGCTGCACAATGGAGGCGCCCCCTTTTTCCAGCAGTTCCCGAAAAGCCCATTTGGTAAAGAGCCGCTCTCCCGCGGCAATGGGGATGTGGGTCTTGCGGGCCAGATCCGCCATCACTTCCACGTTCTGGCACTGGACGATCTCTTCGTAGAACATGGGGCGGATAGGTTCCAGCGCCTTGATCAGCAGGCCTGCCGTCTGGGGGCTCACCGCGCCGTGAAAATCCACGGCGATATCGATCTCTGGCCCAACAGCCTCCCGCAGGGCGGACAGCCGCGCGACCACCCCGTCGATGAACCCGGGGGTCTCCACCACCCGGGCAGGCCGCGGTCCGTGGATGCCCGTCTTCAGGGCGGTGAAGCCCTGGGCCACCAGCTCCTGGCCATGACGGGCCAGCGCCTCGGGGGTTTCTCCCCGGCAATGGGCATAGACCCGGATGCGATCCCGCAGGGGCCCGCCCAGCAGTTTGTAGACCGGCACACCCGCGGCCTTCCCGGCCAGGTCCCAGAGGGCGTGCTCCACGCCGGAGAGCGCGCTGGTGAGGACCGGCCCGCCCCGGTAGAAGGCGTGTTTGTACATGGCCTGCCAGTGGTGCACAACCCGAGTGGGATCCTTGCCGATCAGGTAGGGTTCCAGCTCGTGGACCGCCTGCGCGACGGTATAGGCCCGGTTCTCCAGGGTAGGTTCGCCCAGGCCGATCAAGCCTTCGTCCGTGTGGACGCGCAAAATGACCCAGCGGGGTTCAACAATCCACGTTTCCAGTTGGGTGATTCGCATGGTGGCGCTCCGTGAGATGATGGCGTGGTGAAAGGGTGGAGAGCCGCCGGGTCCGCAGCGTCCCGTTTCCTGGCAGGAAGCTAAATCGCTCGACGCCCGGCCCAGGATCGGCCCAGGGCCCCAGCCATGGCCGCGTGCCACCGGGTCTGCGTGTCCGGTTGCCGGGCATGAAATTGGTAGCCCACGTTGCGCAGGGTGATCAGCCGCTGTGGCTGGGACGGATCTTCCTCCAGTTTACAGCGCAGACGCCGAATGGCCAATTCCACGATGTTTCCTCGACTGTCGGCAGGGGCATAGCCCCAGACCTCTTCTAACAGTTCAGCTTTGCTGACCGGCCGATGGGCGTGGCGCATCAGGTATGCCAGGAGCCGACATTCGGTTTCGGTGAGGGTCTGGGTATGGCCTGCCACGGTGACGGTGGATAGCTCCTCGTCCAGGGAGGTATCGCCCTGGACAAGCAGGTGCCGTGCGTGATGGGCAGGATTGCCCTGGAGGGTACGCCGGAGCAATGCTTCGATGCGGGCGTGGATTTCGCTAAAATGAAATGGCTTGGTGACATAGGCATCCGCGCCCATCTCCAGAGCACGGACAATGTCATCGGCCCGATTGAGTGCAGAAATAATCATGATGGGCACGCTGGAGAAGTGCCGCAGTCGAGTGCACAGCTCGAACCCGTCCACATCCGGCAGAAGCAGCTCAAACAAAACCAGGTCGAACTGTCGCTCCCGGACCAGCTCCAGGACGGCCTGACCACTGGTGGTGCTGACCACGTGGTAGCCCTGGCGCTGGAGGGATATGGAGAGGAGCCGGTTGAGGTTTATCTCGCTATCCGCCACCAGGATCTCCACCGGACGTTGGACCGTCCAGGGGACCGTGAGCCGATCTGAATACCGCAGTTGGGAGGTCGGGCGGTCGTCCTCCGCTGCGGAGATCACCGAGTGCTGTTCCATTGTGTTTCCTCCTCGGGTTTGTGTTGGATTGCAGGTGCAGCTCCGATCTGTTTGGTCCGACATACAAGTATACGCACCAGTATACCGGGCAAGCGTGACTGCTTCGTGACAATCGCCCACCGGTTCACTGACAGGAGAACCGGGCGCCATGTGTCCGCTGTTGTCCTTTTGTCCTTTGTCCTTTTGGACCAATTGACAAACATCGCCCCCCTATGTTAGCCTTGAGCCGACAGAATGGTCAGATCATTTTGCCGAAGGTCTGCCTCTGTCTGCCCGCACTCTCCCTGTTTGCAAACCTGTTTGCAAACAACGTCTCCCTCCGGCCCCAACCCCAGAAAATTCCGGCAGAAATTCGCCGGTGGGCCAGAGGCAGGGCTGCCGAATGGCTGCCGTGATGTTGACGCAGGCTTGCATGGGTTTCCTGGGAGAGGGGGGACCAGGCGGCAGCGCCGCCATGCCCGACGACCGTGATCTCCATGCCAAAACCAGACAGTCCGGAGCGGTAAATGGCCATGTCCCAACCTGCGCGTCCCAACCTCCTCTACATCCACACCGACCAACACAACCCGTTCGTGACCGGCTGTTACGGCGACCCCCTGGTGGAGACGCCCCACCTGGACCGACTGGCCGCCAGCGGTGCCCTCTTCCAGCATGTTTACTGTACTTCGCCCATCTGTGTGCCCTCTCGCATGTCCATGCTCACAGGCCGCCATCCGCATCAGAATCAGGTGTGGACCAACAACCACATCCTGGATTCGGGTATCCCCACCCTGGCCCATGCCATGGGCGCTGCCGGCTATCGCCCGGCCCTCATCGGCCGCATGCACGCGGTGGGGCCGGACCAGCTCCACGGCTATGTGGAACGGCTGGTGGGCGATCACAGCCCCAACCACATCGGCGGCAGCCCGGTGGACCGGGGGGCGCTGGATGGGACCGCCGGCCCGGAGCGCATCAGCCTGGTGCGATCTGGGGCCGGCCAGTCGGCCTACCAGGTCCACGATGAATATGTGGCCGCAGCCGCCGTCGATTACCTGAATCGTCTGGGCATCGAGAAGCGCTCCCGGGGACATCTGGAGCCGTTCAGCCTGTCCGTGGGCTTCATGTTGCCCCACCCGCCCTACGTGGCCCGTCGGGAGGACTTCGCCCGCTACGCGGACGCCATCACCCTGCCCCGCAAGCCCACCCCCTTTGATCAGGTGCAGCACCCCTACCTGCGTCGGTGGCGGGAACACACCGGCATCGTGGAGGTGAGCGAGGAGGAGATCCTGCGCGCCCGGGCCGCCTACTGGGGGTTGGTCCACCGGGTGGATGCGCTCATCGGCCAGATCCTGGCTGCCCTGGAGGCCAACGACCTGGCGGACAACACCCTCATCGTCTACACGTCGGACCACGGGGACATGCAGGGTGAGCATGGTCTCTGGTGGAAGCACGTCTTCTACGAGGAGTCGGTCTGCGTGCCCCTGATCATGGCCTGGCCCGGTGTGATCCCGGCAGGCCAGCGCTGCGACCGGGTCGTCAGCGCCCTGGATGTCACCGCCACCCTCCTGGACGCCCTGGATGCGCCCCCGTTGCCCCAGTCGCCCGGCCGTTCCCTCCTGGGGCTGGTCAGCGAGCTGCGGCCCACGCCCCAGTGGGAGGACGTGGCCTTTTCCGAGTACTGCGCCGACCAGTATGCCCCCGATGGCGAGACCTACCAGCGTATGATCCGCCTGGGCGACTGGAAGCTGATCTATTACCACGGCTACGAACCCCAGCTCTTCAACCTGGCCGAAGATCCCGGCGAAGAAGTGGACCGGGCTCAGGATCCCGCCTGTCGGGCCATCCGGGACGAACTGGTCGCCCGAGTGTTGGCCGACTGGGATCCCGACCGGATCGCCCAGATCATGGCGGCCAAACGGGCCGACAACGCCATCCTCCAGCGTTGGGCCCGACAGACCCATCCCCCGGACCAGTATCGCTGGCCCCTGCGGCCGGAGATGAACTACCTGGAGCCGAGCACCTGACCGCGCCCCGGGGTACGGGCATGGCTCCGTACACGGGATAAACGCGGTATCTATCTCCCATCCCTTTCAACCGTCGGGTGTCTGCCCCATGAAGGGACGCACCCCAACCGACTCATCTGCAGAGGAGGAAACCATGCAGAACCTGCGTATCCGCTTCCCCATGCTTGGCGCGTTGCTCCTGCTCTTGATCCTGGCTGTGGGCGCGTGCGCGCCGGCAACCCCTGCGGCTCAGGAGCCAGCCGCCGCACCGGGCGGCCAGGAGGAAGCCACGCCCGCCATGGCCGAGGGCGACGTCTTCACCTATTGGGGCGGCCTCATCTTTTCCGACGCGGCCAACCAGATGCTGGTGGATCGCATCGAGCAGTGGGGCCAGGAACGAGGCGTGGAAGTCGACGTGGTCATGATCAACCAGAACGAGACCGTGCAGCGGGTCTCCGCGGCCATCGAGGCCGGCACCATGCCCGACGCCCTGGACGTGGGCCGGGGGCACATGCTGCTCTTGAGCGAGAGCGGCCAGCTGGAGCCCCTGGACGACCTCTACGATGAGATCGGCGAGATGGTGGGCGGCTGGCTCCCCGCGGCCGACGAGGCCACCAACCCGGAGCGCTACGGCGGCCACCGCTATGGCATCCCCTTCAGCCTGGGCGGCAACGTCCTCTACCGCCGGGCCGACATCCTGGAGCCGGCCGGCTTCACCGAGCCCCCCGCCACCTGGATGGAACTGGCCGACATGGCCCGCCAGACCCAGAAGCCGCCGGAGTACTACGGCATGGGCTTCGCCCTCTCCAACGTGGGGGATGGCAACCTGACCACCACCATGCTCCACTCGTGGGGAGGACGGGTGGCCGACGATGCCGGTGAGAACTGCACCCTGGATTCCCAGGAGACTCGGGACTTCCTCCAGTGGATCACCGATGCCTACAACGAGGGCCTCTTCCCGCCTGGCGTGACCACCTGGGACGGCGCCGGTGACAACGTGGCCTACCAGTCCGGCAACGCCATCTTCATCGCCAACCCGGGCAGCGTCTACCTCTACATGCGGGACAACGACCCCGAGCTGGCCGCAGCCACCAAGTACTCCGCGCTCCCGGCCGGCCCCAAGATGCGGGTCTCGCCGGTGGACGCCAACGTGCGGGTCATTCCCACCTCCAGCAAGCACAAGGAGCTGGCCCGGGACCTGCTCAAGTATCTCTCCGAGCCGGAGTTCATGAAGGAGTACTACTACAACGCCATCTACGGTCCCTCGGCCGTCGCCTACCAGGACGCGCCCATCTTCCAGGAGAGTGAAGTCCACCAGGGGCTGTTGGACCTGGCCCTCAACGGCACCTTCGGCGCTTATCCGGATGTGGACAACCCGGCCTTCGCCGAGTATCAGACCAACTTCCTCACCCCCCGCATGATCCAGCGGGTGGTGGTGGACGGCCTGAGCGTGGACGAGGCCGTGCTGGAAACCCAGCAGGCCTGCCAGGATATTTACGACAAGTACAAGTGATGTCCGTCTGAACCGGCAGGGAGAGCGGACCTTCCCTCTCCCTGCCCACCTGACTGCCCATGACCAAAGAAATCGTATCCGATCTGAACAAAGCAGGCGCCGCGCGCCCGCGCCTTTCCATGGGGCAACGAACCAGCCTGATGGGCTATCTGCTGGTGGCGCCGGTGGTGATCTGCCTGTCCATCCTGGTGATCTACCCCTTCTTCTTCGCCATCTGGATCAGCTTCACGGACCGCATGGTGGGCCGGGAGGGCCACTTCATCGGCCTGGGCAACTACATCTACCTCCTCAACTGGGTGGATTTCCGGGCCACGGTGCGCAACACCATCGTGCTGGTGGGCTCGGTGCAGACCCTGAAATTGGTGTTGGGGTTGGGCATTGCCCTGCTCCTCAACCAGCCCATCCGGGGCCGACCCTTCTGGCGGGGGCTGATCCTGCTGCCCTGGGCCATGCCGGCCTTCGTCGCTTTCATCACCTGGAAGCTGCTCTTTGCCCCCCAGGGCGGCGCTTTCAACTACATCCTCATCAACACCGGCCTGGTCCAGAGCCACGTGGACTTCTTGAGCACCAAGGCCCTGGCCATGCCCAGCGTGATCACGGCCAGCTTCTGGCGGGGCTTCCCGTTTTGGGTGATCTCCTTCCTGGCCGCCCTTCAGAATGTGCCCCCGGAGCTCTACGAGGCCGCCGCCATCGACGGGGCCGGCGCCTGGCAGCGTTTCCGTCACGTCACCCTGCCGGGGATCCGCCATGTGGTGCTGGTGGTGGTGCTGCTATCTACCATCTGGACCACCAACAGCTTTGAGGCGGTGTGGCTGCTGACCCAGGGCGGTCCATCGAACGCGACCATGACCTTCCCGGTTCTGGCCTACTACGGGTTGCAGAGCCTACGCATCGGCGAAGCGGCCGCGGTCTCCGTCTCCATGCTGCCCGTCTTTGCCGTGCTGGCCTTTATCATCGCCAAATTGCTGCAGGAGGAGTAGCTGTGTTACACAAATTAAGCCCAGGACAGAAAATTCTGTACTATACCCTCCTGTGCCTGTTGGCCCTGATCATCCTGTTTCCCATTTACTACATGTTGTCCATTTCCCTGAAGTTGCCCCGGGATATTTACCGATCCCCGTCCCTGTTGCCCATCAACCCGACCCTGCAGAACTACATCGATCTCTTCACCAAAATGCGGTTCGGGATTAACATCCGCAACAGCTTCATCGTGGCCGGCTCGGCCACCTTGATCTCGGTCTTCATCAGCTGTCTGGCCGCCTATAGCCTGGTGCGCCTGCGCTATCGCTACCGGGACTGGATCGGCCGCCTGATCCTCTTCACCTACCTGACGCCGGCGGCGCTGCTCTTCATCCCGCTTTCGGTGATCATCGCCCGCCTCCAGTTGGGCAACACCCTCCATGGGCTCATCTTCGTCTACCTGACCTTTGCCGCACCCCTGAGCACCTGGCTGCTGATGGGGTACTTCCGCAGCATCCCGGTGGACCTGGAGGAGCAGGCCATGGTGGATGGGGCGACCCGTCTGGTTGCCCTTTTCCGGGTGGTATTGCCCCTGGCCGCGCCAGGGCTGATCGCGGTCAGCGTCTTCACCTTCACCGGCGCGTGGAACGAACTGCTGCTGGCCCTCATCTTCATCACTTCCCCGGAGAAGCAGACCGTGCCCGTCGCAGTCAGCTACCTGATCACCGGCGACGTCTTCCGCTGGGGCCTGATCATGGCTGGCTCCGTCTCCGCAGCAGTGCCGGTCA
Organism: Litorilinea aerophila; assembly: GCF_006569185.2. Lineage (NCBI taxonomy): Bacteria > Bacillati > Chloroflexota > Caldilineae > Caldilineales > Caldilineaceae > Litorilinea > Litorilinea aerophila. The sequence continues at coordinate 90,135 of NZ_VIGC02000004.1, forward strand.
TGGTCCTCTACTACCTGGGCCAGCGTTTCGTGGTCCAGGGCCTGGCCGCGGGCGCGGTGAAGGGCTAATTGGATCTAACGATAACAACGAAAAATCACAACCATTCACCCCCCTCATCCCCAACCCCTCACCCCCGGCTTTCCCGGGGGAGAGGGGAGAAGAGAACCGTTTGTGTTTGCGGCGCAGCACACCGCAAACACGCCATCATTCCCCCTTCCCCCCCGCGGGGGGGAAGGGGGTTAGGGGGATGGGGGATGAACAGTTAGGAAAAATCATAAGGAGAAGCCATATGCCTGATGTGGTTCGACTGGGTATTGTGGGCACGGGCAGCATCACCCTGCGGGGGCTGCTACCCCACCTGACCATGGAGGATGTGCAGGATCGGGTGCGGGTGACCGCGGTGTGTGACCCGGTGGTGGAGCGGGCCCAGGCTGCGGCGGCCAAATTCGGCGTGCCCGCCGCCTACGCCTCCATGGAGGAGATGCTGGAGGCCGGCGATGTGGATGCGGTGAGCATTGCGTCGCCCATCGGCTTCCATTTCCAGCAGGGGATGCTGGCTGTGGAGCACGGCGTCCATGTCCACTTCAACAAGACCATGACCACCACGGTGGACGAGGCCGATCAGCTGATTGCCCGGGCCGCCGAGAAGGGGGTCAAACTGGTCTCGTCGCCTGGCGAGATGCTGAACCCCCGGCTCCAGGCCATCAAGGCGCTCATCGACCAGGGCGCCCTGGGCACCCTCACCTGGGCAGTCACCGGTGCCACCTTCGGCCGCTACCATGAGAACGAGGCGCGAGTGCGCCACGGCACCGATCCCTTGAGCAACGTGAACCCAGCCTGGTACTTCCGTCGGCCAGGGGGCGGCCCCCTCTACGACATGACCGTCTACGGGCTCCACGCCATGACGGGCATCCTGGGGCCGGCCAAGCGGGTCACGGCCTTTTCCGGCGTGCGCATCCGCGAGCGGGAATTCCAGGGCCAGATGCTCCCCACAGACATGGACGACCAGACCCTGATGGTCCTGGACTTTGGGGATGCCTTTTTTGCCTTTGTCTATGGCGTGGCTGCCGGCGGGCTGCCCAACATGGGGCGCCCCCTCATCTTCGGCACTAGGGGCGTTATCAACGGCGATACCCTAAACGGAGAGCCCATCGACTTCCCAGGCCGGGAGATCGCCCAGCAGTACGGCTATACCGCCACCCTGCCCCATGTGGTGGGCAAGCACCGGGAGATGGAGGAGGCCCACGTTTACGAGGATGTGATGCAGCTGGTGGACTGGATCCGGGAGGATAAACCCACCGTGGCCACGGCGGAACATGCCCGCCACGTCATCGAGATCATCGACGCGGCCTATCGCTCCGCGGAGACCGGCCAGGCCCAGACCCTGCGCACCACGTTCTAAAATGTATGCACTGTGGTATCGGTTTCCGTAGGTGCGGACCGCCGTACCCGCCCGTTGTCACCAATTGCGAAAGAGTACCGGTTTGCTGTAGGGGCGGCTCCCAGCCGCCCGTTGTCGCCACACCCCGGCGGATGAAGGGATGGCGACGGCTGCGCAGCTACGAGCTGCGCCTACGAGGTGGCACCGGGCGGATGTCGATACCCCGTAGAGCCGGTCACCTCCGGCGGGCCGGAGGCCCGCCCTACGTCCAGTTGCGTCCAATCTGGGCTGTCGTAGGTGCGGTTTCTAACCGCACGAGGTCGCCAGTTCCGGGCGGGTGAAGGGGTGGCGACGGCTGCGCAGCTACGAGCTGCGCCTACGACGTGGCACCGATTTTCATTGGGCGGGCCCTCGGCCCGCCCAATGTCGTTCTGCTACTTCTTCCTTTACCGCTTTCTTTACCGTACCCGAAGGATGGCCCCCTCAGGAATCCGGTGGGGGTTGCGAATCTGAGGGTTCAGCCTCAAGAGCTGACGTACCGTGGTGCGGTACATCTGGGCGATCTCGCTCAGGGTTTCTCCCGCCTGAACCCGATGGAAGAGCTTGTGCTCGGGGGGCGGCGGCATCTCCACCCGGGGGATGCAGAGTCGCTGCCCCACAAAGATGCGGTGGGGATTGCGGATCCTGTTGATGCGCTGGAGCACTTCCACCGTGGTGCCAAACTTCCGGGCAATCTCCGACAGGGTGTCCCGATGGCGGACCACGTAAATCTGGGCACACTGGGCGCTCTTGCCCGGGTGGACCGGATGGAAGCGGTTCCCAGCGGGCGGTTTACTGCGGGCGCCGGCCGTCGGTGCTGCCAGGACGCTGGCCGGGAGCAGTGCCCCAATCAGGCTCAGGGTGAGAATGGTGGTGAGGAGGATGAGACGACTTCGGGAAAATATCCGCTGAAAGAGGGAACCAGGGAACAGGGAGCTTTTTGCCCACATAGGGATCTCCTTTGGAAAAGAAATGGTGCGCTGCGTTCCAGAGAATCAGAAAGGGAATCAGAAAGGGAAGGGAGCCATGTTATCGATGCCACCGGGCTGGTGTATACCAGTGCCGACTATTATACATGATTCGAGGGAAAAAAGATACGCTGAATTTTGCCGGCCCGCAGGTGGAAGCGGCGGGCCAGCGCATACGCCAGGATGCAGCCCAGCCCCAGCACCGGCGGCACCAGCAGCAGGTTCAACCCGACGGTCAGGCTGAAGCGGTCGGCCACCATGCCTGTGAGGGAAGCGCCCAGGCCACCGGGCAGCCAGCCCAACCCCATGAGCAGGCCCGAAGCTACGCCGGCCTGGCGGGGCCAGGCGTCCAGAGCCAGGGCGATGCTGGTGGGAAAGGTGGCGCCGATGGTGATGCCCACCACCGCCAGCCATACCAATTGCAGCACTCCCTGGGTGTTCAGGAACAGCCACAGAGCCGGCGCCATGGCCGCCAGGCTCAGCGCCACCACCTGCCAGAGGCCCAGACGGTCCCCGGCGGGCCCGCCCACAAAGCTGCCCACGCTGATGGCAAAAAGGAGCACCGAAAGGTAGCGCCCCCCCACCGCGACGCCACCTCCCGCCTGATCGATCCAGACGGGCAGGTAGGTGGTCAAGGCCACCTGAAACCAGGAGCGGAACATTACCGCCACCACCACCAGAATCAGCCCCAGCAGAAATCCATCGGCCGCGGCGTGCCCCCTGTCTGCGCCCTGCTTTTGCCGGGCGGACGGCGTCGGCCGCAGCAGCCGGTAGGCCAGGATGCCCGCCAGCAGGCCGATGGGCATGAGGGTGGCCGTTCCAGCCATCCCGAAGAGCCCCAGGGCTGTCGCCATCCACAGGGGGCTGAGGGCCGAGCCAATGTTGCCGCCTACGGAGAAAATCGACAGACCCGCCCCACGCCTGGGGCCGCTGTGGCTGGCTGCCAGCACAGCCGCGGCCGGGTGGAAGGCCGCAGAACCCAGCGCGCCCAGGGCGATGAGGAGCAGCAGGGATGGGTAGTTCCAGGCAAAGCCCACCAGCCCCATCACGACCCCGATCCAAATGATGCTGAGGCTGGCCATCCGCTCGGATCCCCAGCGGTCGCTGAGATAGCCGAAAAAGGGCTGGGCCAGGGTTGTGGCGGTGGTGGCCACCAGCGCAATGGTCCCCACCTGGGTGAAGTTCAACCCCATGTGGACCATGAGCAGCGGATAGAGGATGGGCAGGAAGTTGCTGCTGAATTCGATGGCCAGGTGGCCTAACGCGGCCATGATCAATCCGTTGGACAGGCGTGTCTGCATGCAGAGCCTCCATGGCGGGCTGGTTTTCGGCTGGCAGCTTTCCTGCTATTGTAGCAGCAGGGCCGTGGATCGCCCATGCTGGGCCAGGGGTGAAATCCGGCCAAAGTACCAATGGCCGGGATGACCGCCTCCGCTTTTGGATGGCGATCCCGGCTGTGTTAAAATTCACCCTTGTGAACACGTTGGTAGAGATCCTTGCCTCACCGGTCGGCCCGGCTGTCGTTCTTCTGGTCGGCGCCGTGGTCGAGTTGATCATAGGGCGCTGGGTGCGCCGGCCTGGCATACTGACCGGGTTGGCGTTGTTTTTTGTTGCTATTGCCACCTGGCTCTTCCTGGGCCTGCGCACAGAACCGGTGGTCCCGGTCTTCAGCCAGCCCTGGCAGCCACCCCTCCACAGCGGGACCAACCTGCTTTGGGTGGGTGACGGCTGGAACTGGTACATTTCCGGCCTGATTCTGCTCCTGGGCGGTGTGGGCATTCTGCTGGAGCTGAACAACGTTGGGAGCGTCCAGGGGCAGGGCCGACGTCGCCATCCTGCCCTGGCGGTCCATCTGGGTGTCTTGGCCGCCGGCCTGCTCTTCGTGGGCAGCGGCAACGTCCTCACCACCATGCTGACCTGGGTGGTGTTGGACCTCTTCATCCTGGTTCGGGGGACCCTTCAGCCCGAGGGCGACGACGGGGAGCGGCCGGGAGGCGCCTCGACCCAACAGGCCCGGGGCCTGAGCCTGTTGGGAGCGCTCCTGTTGCTCATCGGCCTGCTGCCTGCCGGCCCCCTGGGACCAGGACAGCCGCTCCAGGGGGGGAGCCTTCCCCCGGAAACCTTGCTGCTCATGTTCCTGGCCAGCCTGATCCGGGCCGGGATCTATCCGTTTCACCTCTGGCTGCTCTCGCCCGAGCGGCCTCAGCTGGATGTGGCCGAACGCCTGCTGGACCACATGATCCCGGTGTTGTGCGGCCTCTGGCTGCTGGGGTGGACCATGGACCTGGGGACCGAATTTTTCTTGCCCCAGGCCGACATTGTGGCCCTGTTGCTGCTTTCCCTGTTGGGGAGCGCCCTGGCCGCGTGGACGGCCCAGCAGCAGCCAGACCACACCACCCTGGTCCTGGTTACATCGGCCGGGCTGGCTGCCCTGGCCAGCGCGCTGGCCTACAACCGGGGGCCCGAAGGCCTGATCTGGCCCACCACGGCCTTTGCCCTGGGCGGCGCCCTCTGGCTGGTGGGTGACCAGGTGTGGCAGGCCTGGGGCTGGCAGATCCCCGTGAGCGTGGGCGCGCTGGCTCTGGTGGGCGTCCCCTTCACGCCCGGGTTTCTCACCCAGCCGGCCGTGGCCCGGCTCCTGATCCTGGGCGACTTCTTCTACCTGCTCCTCTTCGGCCTGTTTGTTGTCGCCCAGAGCATGCAGATTGCCGCCCTGCTCCAGAGCTGGAGCACGGCTCAGAAGGTAGAGCTGCCGACCCTGCAGCCAGGCGTCCTGGTGCGCCTTCTGGTGGCGGCCGTCCTCCTGGGCCTGGCGCTGGCCATCACCGGCTTCTTCCCGGAAACCATCGCCGGGCTGGCCAGTATGCCGGAAGCCATTCCGCCCACCCTGGGTAACCCACCCAACGTGGTGGCGGAGGTGCCTGTCTGGATCGCCCTGGGCCTGCCGCTGTTGCTGGGCATTGGCCTGGTGATGGTTCAGCCGGCCCTCTGGCGCATGCTGGGCCCCTGGCCGGAGCGGCTGAGCGTCCTGTCCCGGCTGGAATGGCTCTTTCAGATGGGTTGGTGGGGCGTTAACCGGGCCAGCGTGGCCTGGGGCACCGTGTTGAATGTGGTGGAAGGAGCCGGCTACGTGGGGTGGGTGCTGGTCTTTTTGTTGATGGGATACCTGCTCGTTCGGTGAGGCTCGGCAGGGGGCTGTCCACTGACGGGCATCCGACTGTGACCGGATTGACATGGAGAATTTTTTCACTTCCCTGGGTTTATGGACCGGCGACCTCAGCCTGTTGGCGGCTGGCCTGGCTGCAGCGCTGATTGTTCTCGTGTGGGATTGGCGCGCCAGCCTGGTGGGCCTGGTGGCCGTGGAGCTGGGCGTAGCCCTGGCGGCCATCCGGCATCTGAGCCTGCCGCTGCCCTGGGCCACCATCCAGGGCCTGGTGATCGTCCTGGCCTGCCTGATCCTGGCCCTGTCCATCCGGCAGGTGGCGGCCCATGCCTCCCTGTACCAGGCCGGCACCTGGATGCTGCGGGTGGGGGCCTTGCTGCTGGCCTTTTGGGCATGGCTTTCCCTGCGCCAATGGCTGTCGCTGCCCATGCTGGAAGGCGGCCTCATGGATCTCTTTATCTGGCTGGGGCTCTGCGTCCTGGTGTTGCTGGGCCTGAGCGACAACCCCTTTTACACCGGGGTGGGCCTGCTGCTCTGGTGCATCCCTGCCCAGGTGATCGTCTCCGCGCTGTTGGCCGTCCCCGCCTTGATCGCCATCATCGGCATCCTGGAGCTGCTGTTGGCCCTGGCCTGTAGCTACCTCATCCTGGCCGAGCGGCTTCCCGAAGAGTCCGAAAAGCTGGTCCTCACCGATATCGTGTTTCCCGAGCCGACGGCTCGCCGGGAGATGCCGACCCGCGGGTCAGCCAGGCGTCTGCCTCGCTGGCGTCGCCTGTTGGGCCAGTGGGGCCTGGCGGGGCGTGCCCGGGTCGGCCAGGAGGAGGACTCCCTGTTGATGCGGAGGCGCCCGTGAACCCGGCAGCGACGTCAGCCCTCAACCTGCCTGCCCTCCTGATCGGCAGCATGCTGGCCATGGCGGCCATCACTTATCTCTTTCGCACCTGGGAACGGGTAACCGCGCTGGTGGCCACCCTCTTTGTGGCCGGTTGGGCCCTGTGGCTCTGGCAGACAGACCTGAGCGCGCCCATCCGCACCTTGCCCCTGGTCCGGCAGCCGGTGGATCTGAGCGCCCCCTTGCAGCGCCTGGGCTTCACCTTCCGCCTGGAGCCCGGCGCCGTGCCCATTCTGGTGGCCAGTCTGTTGCTGGTGGCGGCGGCTTTCCTGCTGGCCGCCTGCATCAGCCAGGGGCACAGCTTTGTCCCCTTCACCCTGGTGCTCATGGCCGGGTACACCATGCTGGCCCTGCTGACCACGGGACCGCTGGCGCCGCCCTTGTTGGGCCCCCTGTTTCTGGTGGCCCTGAGCAGCGTGGGCATCTTCATCCTGCAGGCGGGCCGACTGGTCCGGCCGGATGGTCCCCTTCGTTCCCTGCTGCCGCCGGTCTTTGCCTTTCCCCTGTTTCTGGTGGCTGCCTGGTATGTGGAGCAGATCCCCCTCAACCCCCAGGACGACACGGCCGCACGCATGGCCGCCCAGTTGCTGGGCCTGGCCCTGGTGATCCTGCTGGCGCCTGCGCCCCTGCACGGCGCCCAGCCGGCCATTGCCCGCTCGGCGCCGCCGGTGGTGACCGCCCTGTTGACCCTGCTCTACCAGCTCGCCCTGTTGCACCTCCTCTACCGGGTGCTCAGCACCTTCCAGTTCGTCTCCCAGGAGGCGCCCCTGGGTCTGTGGCTCACGTGGGCGGGGCTGGCCACTGCGGTGTGGGGCGGCATCGCGGCCGCGGGCACCGATCATCCCGGCCGCCTGTGGGGCTATGCCGCGCTCCACGACTGGGGCCTGTTGCTGCTGGTGCTGGCCGTGCCCGGCATTCGAAGCTGGCCTCTGGTTCTCTTTCTGTTCGGCCTGCGCATTGTGAGCATGTTGACCACGGCTGTGGGGCTCTCTGCCCTGGAACAGCATGTGGGCGGACTGGACGCGTCCCGGCTCCAGGGAGCGGGCAGCCGGCTCCCCTGGAACAGCGCGGCCTTTTTGCTGGGCGGGCTGGGGCTGGCCGGCTTCCCCTTGAGCGCGGGCTTTACCGGCCATTGGGCAGCCCTGCAGATCCTGGCCGAAAATGACTGGCGGCCGGCGGCGCTGGTCTTGCTGGCCTCTGCCGGCGCCATCTTTGGCTTTGTACGCATGGCCTGGATCATCTACGGCCCCCTGGAAAACCGCTACCTGGTCCGGGAGCGTCCCCTGCAAATGGCCCTGGCCGCAGCCGTTCTGCTGCTGTCGGTGGGGTTGGCCGTCATGCCCCAGCTGATGGATGCACCCATTGCCCGGGCCCTGCTGGCCTTCAGCGGTTGACCCATGGCCAACGCCATTTCTACCCCTCGGAATCCCCATTTCCTGACCGCCCCGGCTGCTGACCACCCTGTCCTTTACGACCCTGGCAGTTTTTGAGAGCCGAGCTGTGGTACCCTGGCCCAAGAAAAGCCCGGCCTGGCCGGGCGTTGTGAATCTGTCACCAGAAGGGTAAGGCCCAATGACCGAGACCCAACCGACACCCCGCTCTTCTCGATTGAGCGGCTTTTACCAATTACCCATGGACGAGCGGCTGGCCCTGGTGGCCCGCTGGGCCGGGTTGACCCCCGAAGAGGTGGCCTGGCTGCAGGATGGCCTTTCCCTGGCCCAGGCCGACAAGATGGTGGAGAACGTGGTGGGGCGCTATGCCCTCCCCCTGGCCATCGGCGCCAACTTCACCATCAACGGCCGGGATATCCTGATCCCCATGGTCATCGAAGAGCCGTCGGTGGTGGCGGCGGTCAGCTACGCGGCCCGGCTGGCCCGACTGGGCGGCGGCTTCCGCACGGGCAGCACCGAGCCGGTGATGATCGGCCAGATCCAGCTCCTGGAGGTGCCCGACATGGAACGGGCCATGGCCGCCATCCAGGCGGATCGGGAGGAGTTGCTGGCGTTGGCCAACACCAGCGCCACCATCGCACGCCAGGGCGGCGGCCCGGTGGACATCCAGGCGCGCCCCCTGCCCGAAACCCCCGCCGGCCCCATGCTCATCGTCCACCTGCTCTTCGACACCCGGGATGCCATGGGCGCCAACGCCATCAACACCGCGGTGGAGACCCTGGCGCCCCGCCTGGAACGGATCACCGGCGGCCGGGCCCTGTTGCGCATCCTCAGCAACCTGTCGGACCAGCGCCGGGCCTGGGCCGAGGTGGCCATCCCCGCGTCGGCCTTCAGCTCCATGGACTTCAACGGGCTGGAGGTGATCCAGGGCATCGCCCAGGCCAATGCCTTCGCTGTGGCCGACCCCTACCGGGCCGCCACCCACAACAAGGGCATCCTCAACGGCATCGACGCGGTGGTCCTGGCTACGGGCAACGACTGGCGCGCGGTGGAGGCCGGCGCCCACGCCTACGCCGCCCGGGATGGCCGCTACCGGGCCCTGACCGAGTGGCGGGTGGTGGAAGACCTGGCCGGCGAGCTGCCTGAGCTCCACGCCTGGCGGGCGGCGGGGCAGGCTGCTGCCGGGGTCAACCATCCGCTGGACGAGCCTCACCTTTACGGCCGCCTGGAGATGCCCCTGGCCGTGGGCATTGTGGGCGGTGCCACCCGCGCCCACCCGACGGCCCGGGTCGCGCTCAAGATCCTGGGCGTCACTTCCGCGCGGGAGCTGGCGGAGGTGATGGCCGCGGTGGGGCTGGCCCAGAACCTGGCTGCGCTGCGGGCCCTGGCCACGGAAGGCATCCAGCGGGGACACATGGCCCTCCATGCCCGCCAGATCGCCGTTTCCGCCGGCGCCCAGGGCGCCCAGGTGGATCGTATCGCCGCCCGGCTGGTGCAGGAGGGGCAGATCCGGCTGGAGCGAGCTCGTGAATTGTTGCAAGGGGAGGATCAAGAAAATGTTTAAACAGCCATTGCGCCCGGTTGGCATCGTGGGCTACGGCGCCTACGTCCCCCGCTATCGCCTGCCGGGAAATGAGATCAGCCGGGTCTGGACGGGGGGGCACAGCGCCAGCCCGGTGCGGGAGAAGGCCGTGCCCGGCCTGGATGAGGACACGGCCACCATGAGCATCGAGGCGGCCCGCAATGCGCTGGCCCGTGCAGGCATCGACCCCCGCCAGATTCGGGCCGTCTGGGTGGGCAGCGAAAGCCACCCCTACGCGGTCAAGCCCACCGGCACCATCGTGGCCGAGGCCATCGGCGCCACCCCGGCCACCCTGGCCGCGGACTGGCAGTTCGCCTGCAAGGCGGGCACCGAGGCCATGCAGGCGGGCATCGGCTTTGTGGGCAGCGCCATGGCCGACTACGTGTTGAGCATCGGCATGGACACCGCCCAGGGGCGGCCTGGCGACGCGCTGGAGTACACGGCGGGCGCCGGCGGCGCTGCCTTCATCCTGGGGCCAGCGGAGGAAGCTGCCGCGGAGATCCTGCGTACCCTGAGCTACGTCTCCGACACCACGGACTTCTGGCGGCGGCCCACCACCCACTACCCCAGCCATGCGGAGCGCTTCAGTGGCGACCCCGGCTACTTTGGCCATGTGGTGCCCGCGGCCCAGCAGATGATGGCGGAGATGGGCACGGCTCCAGCCGACTACGACCACGTCATCTTCCATCAGCCCAACCGTAAATTCCCCATCCGGGCCATGGCCAGCCTGGGCTTCCAGGCGGCTCAGTGGGAAGCCGGGCTGCTGGTCAACGAGATCGGCAACACCTACGCGGGGTCGGCCCTCATCGGCCTCACCGCCGTGCTGGACGTGGCCCGACCGGGCCAGCGCATCCTGGTGGTGAGCTACGGAAGCGGCGCCGGATCCGATGCCATGGACCTGCGGGTGACCGACCGCATTCTGGAGATCCAGCAGGCCGCGCCCACCACCCGGGACTACATCCGCCGTCGGGTGCCCATCGACTACGCCCAGTATGTGCGCCTGCGCCGCAAGCTGGCCACCCATTGACCCACAGGTGCACAAGGCCCCGCACAAGCAGAACCGGCGCCCACATCCACAAGGGTGTGCCGGGGCGCCGGTTTATCCCACATTTATCCCACACGAATGTGGGATAAATGTGGGATAATGTGGGAAAAGGGCCACCCTATCCCACATAACCCACACATTTCCCACATGAGGTTCAGCCGTAGGCCATAATTTCCAACACCCGGACCAGGGCTGCCCGCCAATAGCCGGCCTCGTCCACGGGCAGGTAGATGGCCCGGCGGGCCACCCGGGCCATCTCGTCGGGCGGCACCTCTCCCTCCATCTGGCGGAGGCCCTGGCGCAGGCGATGCTGCAGGGCCTGGCGGTTCATGTTTTCCAGGGCGTCGCTGCGGATGACCAGTTGATCCAGCTCCCGCCCGATGTTCTGCACCCCCGCCCGAAGGGCCAGGATCTTGACCCGAATCTGGAAGAAGAGGTTTTCCACCTCCTCGGGGACGGACCCGGTGTTGGGGTCCGTGCCGAAGCGGTCGATCATCTCCTGGCGCATTTCGTCGATGCTCTCCAGGTGGGTCAGGCCTGCGATGCGTCGGTACATCTGGAGGCGCAGGGCCTCGTCCTCGATGTAATAGACGGGGATCTGGGCCTCGATGGGCAGATCCAGGGTGACCGGCGGGCTCAGGGGATCCTCCAGGTCGAAGGGCGCCTCCAGATCCAGCAAGGGGGGATGCGCCGTGGGCGCGCCGGGCGCGTGGCCGTCTGTCTCTGTGGCGGCCTGTTGGGCCTGTTCCGCCTGGTCGAAGAGGGCTTTGCGCCGTTTCGCCTCGTTGATGGCCTGGGCCAGGAGGCGGGTGTAGAGGTCGAAGCCCACGCTGCTGATGTGCCCATGCTGGCGAGCACCCAGCAGATCGCCGGCCCCCCGGATCTCCAGGTCGCGCATGGCGATGCGGAAGCCCGCGCCCAGCTCGTCGCTGCTCTCGATGATGGCCGACAGGCGGCGCCGGGCGTCGTAGCTCAGGGGCTTGTGCTTCTCGTAGAGAAGGTAGCAGTGGCCCCGTTGGGCGCCCCGACCCACCCGGCCCCGAAGCTGGTAGAGCTGGGCCAGGCCGAAATGGTCGGCCCGGTTGATGATGATGGTGTTGGCGTTGGGGATATCCAGGCCATTTTCGATGATGGTGGTGGCCACCAGCACATCGATCTCACCCTCGGCAAAACGGATCATCACCTCTTCCAGTTGTCGCTCGGCCATCTGGCCGTGGCCCACCTCCACCACCGCGTCGGGCACCAGGCGGCGGATGCGGTCGGCCAGCTGCTGGATGCCCCGCACCCGGTCATTCACCACGTAGACCTGGCCGTTGCGGTCGAGCTCCCGGCGGATGGCCTGGCGCACCAGGATGTCGTCGTATTCAGCCAGCACCGTGTGGATGGGCAGCCGCTCCTTGGGCGGCGTGTTGATGGTGCTCATGTCCCGGATGCCGCTCAGGCTCATGTGGAGCGTCCGGGGGATGGGGGTGGCGCTGAGGGTGAGCACATCGATCTTGGTGCGGAGCTGCTTGAGCTTCTCCTTCTGGACCACGCCGAAGCGCTGTTCCTCGTCCACGATGAGCAGGCCCAGGTCTTTGAACTCCAGGTCGTCGCTGAGCAGGCGGTGGGTGCCCACCACCAGGTCCACGGTGCCTTCGCGTAGTCCTCGGATGATGCGCTCCTGCTGGGCGGGGGTCCGGAAGCGGCTGAGCATCTCCACGTTGACCGGAAAGCGGGCCAGCCGCCGGCTAAGGGTGCGGTAGTGCTGTTGGGCCAGCACCGTGGTGGGCACCAGCATGGCCACCTGCTTGCCGTCGGTGATGGCCTTGAACGCGGCCCGCACGGCCACTTCGGTCTTGCCGTAGCCCACATCGCCGCAGATGAGCCGATCCATGGGGCGGGGGGCCTCCATATCCCGACGCACTGCCTCGATGGCCTCTAGCTGGTCGTCGGTCTCTTCGTAGGGGAAGCTGGCCGCCAACTCCTCCTGCCAGGGGCCATCCGGGCTGAAGGCGTAGCCCGGGGTGAGCTCCCGCTCGGCGTAGAGCTTCAGGAGGTCGTCGGCAATGTCGGCCACCGCCCGGCGGGTCCGCTCCTTGACCATCTGCCAGTCCGCGGTGCCCAGCCGGCTGATGGGCGGGACCTTTTCCCCCGTGCCCACGTACCGGCTCAGGCGGTCGGCCTGGTGCACGGGGACGTAGAGCTTGTCTCCCCGGGCGTAGCTCACCTGCAGGTACTCCCGCTGGACGCCATCCAGCTCCAGCTTGACCAGGCCGTCGTAGATGCCGATGCCGTGCTCCAGGTGGACCACCGGGTCGCCCGGTTTGACATCGGCGAAGAAGATCTCCGGCGCCACCTTGCTCTGGGGCTTGGAGCGGCGCCGCGCCTGGGGCTTGCTCCAGCCGAAGAGCTCGGTGTCGGTCAGGAAGTGGAGCTCGAAGCTGCCTTTGCCGTCGGGCGTGGGGACGCCCCGCATCACGAAGCCTTCCGGCCCGATGCCCTGGAGCAGGGCCAGGCTGCGGGGGGCCGGCGGGTGGCGCAGTTCGTGCTGGACGTGCACCGGCAGATCGGCGGCCTGGAGCAGCTCCTGCAGGCGGGCGGCCTGGCGGGTGGCCAGCACGGTGGCATGGCCCGCCTGCCGCCACTGGGCCACATCAGCGACGATCTGCCGGGTTTTGCCGCCGTAGCGGGGGCCGGGCGCGAAGCTGCGAGCCAGGGGCGTGTTGGCGCTGGTGCTGCGGCCGTGCAGGTCACCGTACCCCAGCAAGAGGTGCTGGCGGGCCAGAAGCTGTTCCCGGAGCTCCTCGCCGGTGAAGAAGCTGCTGGCGAAGCCCTGGGGCAGCTCCCCTGTGCGCAGGAGCTCCTCCCGCAGGGCCGCGGCCTGGCCCTCCAGCTCGTGGAGGGTGGCGAACAGGTCGGCTGCATCATCCACCACCAGCAGGCTGTCGGCGGGGAGATAATCCAGCAGGCTGGCGGGCCGGTCGTAGAGGTAGGGCAGGTACCACTCGATGCCGTGGAAGGCGTGGCCCTGGGCCAGGTGTTCCACCTCCAGGCGGATCTCCTCTCGCACGGCCAGGAGCAGGTGGGGGTCGGTCAGGGGGCTGCCGGCCGGGTCTACGTTCAGGTTCTCCTTGCTCTGGAGGCGGGTGCCCAGGCTGCCTTCCTGGACGCCCAGGCGAGCCAGCGCGGCCGGGCCGTACTTGCTGAGGGCTTCGCTGCCCGGCCCAATCTCGATGCTTTCCACCTGGCGGATGGTGCGCTGGGTGGCGGGGTCGAAGATGCGCAGGCTTTCCACTTCATCGCCGAACAGGTCGATGCGCACCGGGTGGGAGAGGTTGGGCGGCCAGATGTCCACGATGCCCCCCCGCCGGGCGAAGACGCCCGGCTCCTCCACCACTTCCGCCGGGTTGTAGCCGGTCTGGACCCAGTTCTGGGTCATCTGATCCAGGCGGACGACGCTGCCCACCTTCACCTGACGCAGGGCCAGGCGAAGCTCCCGGGCGGGGAGGGTCTTCTGCATCAGGGCGCGCGCGCTGGCCACCACGATGGGGCGAGGGCCGGCGGCGCGGCTCTGGAGGGCGGCCAGCGCGGTCAGCCGCTGTTGTCGGGTGGCGCTGCTCCAGGCGATACGCTCGTAGGGCAGGGCGTCCGGCTCGGCGAACAGGTGCAGGGAAGGGCCTCCCTCCTCCACGGGGGGCAGCCAGCTCTCCAGTTGGACCAGGAGCTGCTGGGCCATTTCACCCCGCGCGGTGAGGAAGACCACGGCCCTGGGCCTGTGGACGGCCAGCCCGGCCACCACGAAGGGGCGGGCCGCCTGGAGCAGGGCCTGGGGCTGGGTGTCGCCCTCTTCCAGGAGCTGGCGAAAGGCCGGCATCTGGCCAAGCAGGGTCAACAAACCGGTGAGTTTCATGGTTATCGGTTGAAGCGATTCATGGCTGCTTCAATGCCCTCGAACAGCCAACAGACCACAGCATCACAGACGGTGACCCGCAGGGGACCGAAGATCTCGGCCTCCTCCTGGGGGCTGAAGTCTTGCAGCACGTAGGCGGCCGGATCCATCCGCCCGGGCGGCCGGCCGATGCCCACCCGGGCCCGGTGGAAATCCTGGCTGCCCAACTGGTTGATGATGGACTGGACGCCCCGCTGGCCGCCGGAGCTGCCGTTGCGGCGCAGGCGCAGGCGTCCCGCCTCCAGGTCCAGGTCGTCGTGGATGACCAGGATCTCCTCTGGGGCGATCCGGTAGTAGCGGGCCAGGGGGGCGACGGCCTCGCCGGAGGCGTTCATGTAGGTCAGGGGTTTGACCAGGAGGACCCGCTGCCGGCGGCCATTGTCCTGGACCCAGCCGCTGCCCAGGCGTGCCCGATGTTGCATTTTGTCCAGGGGGATCTGGTGCCGCTCGCTGAACAGATCCACGCACTGGAAGCCGATGTTGTGCCTGTTTTTCGCATAGCGCGGGCCGGGATTGCCCAGGCCCACGATCATCTTGATTTCTGCCACGATATCCTATTCCAACACAAAAGGCCCATCTTCCGCCAATGGGGGGCTTATCGACCTGCGTTTTGGCTGCGCAGGCGGCCTCCCATTGGGAAGATGAGCAAATCGGGGTGAGCAAACAGAGAAAGGGCAATCACTCCCGAACGGGAGGCTTGCCCCTGTCATCACATCCGATCAGCTGTACTGTTTCCAGAGCCAGCTGAAGAGCCGTTTGCCCGCGTACAGGGCGGCCACGCCGAAGAACAGGGCGGCGCTGAAGCGCACGCCGTTCCAGAACTGCCGGCGCAGACGATTCAGGGACAACGCCTCGCCCAGCTGCCGGGTGACGCTGTCGCCGGGCTCCGCCACCACCGCCGGGCTCTCACCGGCCGTCCCGACCACGGAGCCACCGGCCCCGGCTGCGCCTGCTGTGTCTGTGCTCGTGTCCGCCGGGGGGGCCAGCACAGCTGCCACGGCCACGGTGGGGGTGGGTGTCGGTTCGGCCAGTTCCGGCTGGCTGACTTCCCCCACCACGGGTGTGGGTTGGGGCGCAGGCGTGAACGTGGCCGTGGGGATGGGCGTCGGCGTCGGTTCGCTGGGCGTTGGCGTCGGGGTAGGCGCCAGGTTGACGCTCAGGTTTTTGGCGAAATATTCTGCGTAATTGCCGTCAATCTTCACCACCCGCAGCCGGATGCTGTAGACGCCCGGGGGCAGGCCGCCCGCATGCCAGACACCCAGCTGGCCGTTGATCACCGGCTGGGTGCCGCCATCAAAGTAGATGTAGGCATCGTCGCCGCTGGGCTCCGCCTTGTAGTGGAGCTCATATTTCTGAAAAGGCTCGATCACGGCCGTGCCAAAGATGGGCACATCCCCCGCCACAGCGGAGCCAGTTGCCGGGGATGTAATGCCGGACTCCACTCCCTGGGCCTGGGCCACTGCTGGGGGCGACAGAAGGGTCAGGAGCACGCCCACGGCCAGCCCCAGCCGCGCTGTCCATTCGCGCAGGCCACGCTGCCAGCGCATCCACCCGGACAGGAGGCTTTCCTTCCTGGCCGTCACCGGGGACATCTTCCCATCTCGGGTCGAGCCATGACGCCAGACCGTCCGAATCATTGATATTGTCATCATCTCCAAAGGCCGATCATCCCGTCGGCCGGGCCGTTCAATTGCTCCCACTGGCTGCCAGCAGCCGATCAATCTCCGCGGCCAGCCCGTTGTAATCGAAGGGGTTCTCCACCTGCTGACCGTTGATCATGATGGACGGCGTCCCGGTGAAGCCCAGGGCGATGGCCTGGTTGGCCGACTCCTGCACGGCGGTGCGATACTTCTGGCTGCTCATGCACTGGAGGAAGGCCCGGCTGTCCAGCCCCAATTCATCCGCGTACTGGACCAGGGCATCCAGCAGATAGCCGGCCTGGCCTCGATCCTGGGCCTGGAAGAGGCGGTCGTGGTAGGGCCAGAAGGCGTTCTGGTCGGCGGCGCACATGCCCGCCATGGCGGCCATTTCCGAGCCCGGTGCGAAGCTCTGCAGGGGGAAGAAATGATATTCCAGCTTCACCTGGCCTGTCTTCACGTAGGCCTCCATCAACTGGGGCTTGATCTGCTCAGTCCACTGGCGACAGTGGGGACACAGAAAATCTTCCCACATTTGAACGGTCACCGGCGCGTCCGGGTTCCCCAGGCTGGTGCCGTTGACCCACTCGGCCGGCACGTCCGGCGGGGTGATTTCTGCCACCGACTGGCGGCTGTTCAGGGCGGCCAGGGCGATGACCAGGATCACCACTGCCGCGGAGATGCCGATGATCCAGTAGCCGATGGCGTTTTGATTTTTGCTGCGCCGACGCACCTTGCTGGTACGTCTCGTCGCTGTTTTGGCCATGACGATTTTACTCCCCGTCCGTCATTCAAACGGACTCCATGCAATCAGCGATCCGGGCTTTGAGCCCGAGCCTGTCCTCTGGGATCGAAGATCCTCGATCCCCCGTCTGCGATCGAATGAGCCTGCCCGCCGACCCCACCCCTGGAGGAGGGCAGGCGGCATGGCGTCTCCAGTATACGTGTTTTGGGGCGGCCGGGCAAGAAGATCCAGGGTGTGGATGCGTACCTTGTCCCGTCACCAGCCGCTGGCGGTGAAGACCCGTTGAAGGATCACTTCCCGCTCCTCCGGCGTGGCCCAGCGGGGCTGGCCGTAATCCTCCAGCACCGTGGGCAGCAGGCGGGTGCTGATGTGGCGCCCCTGGTAGATGGTGTGCTTCACGATCAGCCCCTGGCGGGTGGTCTCGCTCCACATCTGGTCGAAGAAGAGGTTGCCCAGGCCGTAGAGGATGAGCCGGCCGTTCAGGAACTGGATGGCCTGGGGGACGTGGCTCTGGACGCCGGTCACCACGTCGGCGCCGGCCCGCACCAGGGCCGAGAAGTCCTGTCGCTGTTCCCACAGGGGTTGGACGTCGTAGCTCTCCTGGTACTGCAGTTCGGCGAAGACCACGTCGGCCCGACCCTGTTCCTTGATGTTGCGGATGGTGGCGGACATGATGTTCAGGTCGAAGGGCGCGCTGCCCGGTCGGGAGTCGGTGGCCCAGGCGGACGGCGGGCCATAGCTGTTGGCGCCCAGAAAGGCCAGGCGGTTGCCGTTGTGTTCGATGTAGAGGGGGGCAAAGGCGGCTTCCCGGTTTTCGCCGCCGCCGTAGACGGGCAGGCCCGCCTCGGCATAGATGGCCAGGGACTGGAGGGCCGCTTCCACGCCGTAGTCGTTCTGGTGGTTGCCGGTCAGGCCCACGATGTCCACCCCCGAGGCAGTGAGGGCCTCCATGTACTCCGGCTTGCTGCAGAAGACCAGGTTGTCCAGGTCGGTGTTGGTTTCGCAGCCGGGCACGAAGGGGACCTCGTTGCTGATGGCCGTGATGTCGGCGCTGGCCAGCTCTGGTCCGACGATGGCCGCGGGCCAGTCATAGCCGTAGCGATCCATCTGGGCCGCGGTCAGCCGGGTCATGGCGGTGACGCCGGTCATGGCCACCACAGTCAGCCGATCCGGGTCCCGGTTGGCGGGGGCCATCTGGGCGAAGAGGGCGTCGATGGCCCGGCCCTGGGCCGGGGTGACGGGGTGGATGTGGGCGTAGACCGTAGCCACCAGGGGATAGGCTTCTGGATCGAAGTGGTGGGCATTTTCCACCGGGTTTTGACCGTCCACGGCCAGGACGGCCAGCCGTGGCTCCAGCAACTCGAAGGGGAGGAGGGCCAGGGTGGGGGTGCTGCCCCAGGTGGCCTCCCGCAGCTGTTCCACCGTGGCGTACCCCTGAACGGTGGGGCCCGGCCCGGCCAGGATCTGGCTCAAGGCAGGGATGGTCTGGGTGAGCACGGCCACCGCCTGGAAGCGTTCGTCCTCCCCCTGCCAGGCCGCCTCCAGCTCGGCCCAGGTGATGTCGGGCTCGACCACGTCGAAGCGGGTGGCCGCGGCGAAGAAGAGGCGGTAGATGGGGCGCCCCGCGGTGCCGTCGCTGGCCTCTGGCTCCAGGCTCAGGGTGACGCTGGGCGTGTCAGCCGGTACGGTGGTCGTGAGCACGTTGACATAGCCGCTCACCACCTGGTCCACTGCGCTGCGGACGGTGGGCGGCAGCGCCGGATCCAGAACCAGGACGATGGGGGTGCCCTCCCTGGCCACGGTGGCAGGCGGGGAGGACGCCGGCGGCGTTGCGGTGGGCGTTGCTCGGGGGGCCAGCAGCGCGGCCAGCCCGTCATCCCCGGGGCCGGCGGCCGCCTGGACCGGCCGGTTGCCCGGTGTATGGGGGATGTGGGTCAGGGACCAGATGGCCAGCGCGATGCCGGCCAGGATCATGAGCGCACTGGCCAGAACAGTCAGTTTGCGAGCCAGGGATGTGTTGGACATGGAGCAAAGGGACCTTCCAGGGATGGGTCGATGGGTTCACGGTTCATGGTTGGCTTTACCTGGCCAGTATAGCGCAGAGCAGGCCGGACTGCAACGGAAAAGGCGGGAGAGCTCCTCTCCCGCCTTTTCCGTTGCCTGTTGATCGGTTTGGGGATCAGATGGAAACCGATCGGGTGGTGAATTGTCCTGGGTTCAAGGCGTTTCGGTGCTTCGTGATCAGCTTCGGATCACCATCAGCTCATTGACTACCGATGTGACGCCGGGCTGGGCGGCGGCAACCTCCTCGGCTGCCTGGCGCATTTCGGGGCTCTGCACGTCGCCCTGGAGGATGATCACTCCCCGGTCGTCGATGACCTCGATCACCGCGTTTTGGGTGCGGGGATCCCGGCTGAGGGCAGCCTGGACCCTGGCCACCACGCTGGTGGGCTCCGGCGTGCCTGTGGCGGAGCCCTCCGGTGTAAGCAGGTGCTCCACCAGGGCCGGTCCGGCTTCTTCCGGGGGCGAGTAGCGAGGCAGCCGGTCCAGCTCGTCGTTGGAGATGGAAGTGAAGATCTCATCTTCGTAGAAATCCTCCACCTGCTCCACGGGGAGCACCAGCCGCTGCGGGATCAACCCCCGGCGGATGACCAGGTGGGTGATCTCCCGGCTCTGGGGATGGATCAGGACGTGATCCAGATGGCCGATGGTCTTGTGCAGGTTCTCCACCTTGGTGTCCCGCCCCAACACCACCCGATCCGAGGAGACGCCCGTGCGGACTCGCCTGCGTACCATGACCGGTTCTGCCGGCAGTGGTCCAAAACCCGGGGCCACCCCGCTGGCGGAGACATAGCGGCCGCCTTCACTGGCAGGCTCGCTGATCTCGGTCTCTCCGTACTCGGTGAAATCCTCCAGCTGGGCCTCGCTCACATCCAGCAAGATACCCTCTGGCGTCGTCCCGACCAGGGTGGAGATGGGCACGACCCGGCTGTGCTTGAGGAGCATGCCCCGTTCCACGATCAGGTCGGTGACCTGATGGGTCTCTGGATCCACGGCCACTTTCAACAACCTGCCGCCCGCGGTGTCGTTGCACAACACCCGTGCGCCCAAGTTCAGGTCAAGCTCGTACATGCTGCACCTCCTGCAGTCAGTCCCATGGCCCGGGGGAAGCCATGTGGAGCCGTAAGCCGTGCCCCTATTATGGCAGCATTTGGACTGGCAAGCCGGTCTCTTGTGGGACCCGTGTCGGACGTTATGTTTACTGGTTGGCGACTGGGGGCTGGTGCAATCTGGACGGATTGCTGACGGGCGGCCCACCGGCATCTGTCGCTGTCCCTTCACCCACCTGGGTTTGGCACCATCGGGCGGCTGCGAGCCGTCGCTACGAGAGAATCTTTGATAGCCCCTGTTCGGCCTGTTCGGAGGCACTTGACCGGCCCCTGGAAGTAAGCTATAAGTCAGGGAGGATGTTTCAATCTCTACCCAAGGAGGTATCCCGTGACAATCCCGGTCGGTCTCAACATCTGGTCCGGTTTGGTGGGCCATACCATTCCCTATCTGGACGCCACGGTGGCGCCCTTCGATTCCATCTGGATGCCGGACCACGTCCAGTATGGGGCGAAGCCGGTGGCAGAAGGGTGGAGCCTGCTGGTCTACGCCCTGGCCCGCTATGAGGATAAGATCTGCGGCCATCAGGTGCTCTGCAACAGCTTCCGCAACCCGGCCCACCTGGCCAAGATGGCGGCCACCTGCCAGATCCTCTCCGGCGGCCGGGTAGTGGTGGGCATTGGCGCCGGCTGGAACGAGGAGGAGTATCTGGCCTACGGCTGGCCCTTCCCCAGCCATCGGGTGCGCATCGCCCAACTGGCCGAGGCCATCTAGATTCTGCGGGCCATGTGGCGGGAGGCGCCGGCCACCTTCCAGGGCGAGCACTACCAGATCGAAAATGCCTACTGCGAGCCAAAGCCCGATCCCATACCGCCCATCATGGTCGGCGGATCTGGCGAAAAGTATCTGCTGCGGGTGGTGGCCGAACATGCCGACTGGTGGAATTACATCTACCAGGACCGGGCCACCTATGCCCATAAGCAGCAGGTGCTCCAGGAACACTGCCGCCAGGTCGGCCGGGACTACGACGAAATCGTGCAGGTCATCGCCTCCCAGATCCTGATCGCCGAAAACGAGACGGACCTCAAGCGGCTCCAGGAAGATCCGGCCGTCCGCCCGGTCACCAGTAACGGCCTGGCCGGCACCCCGGAGCAGATCACCGAACAGCTGCTGGCCGGCATCCAGCAGGGCGCCCGGCGGGTTCACGTCAGCTTTGCCGATTCCCCCCGTACCGACGGGACCCTGCTCTTTGCCGAAAGGGTACTGCCCCATCTGTAAAGCCGCAGAGTTCACAGATGGTTCGACTGCTGGTTCGCCTGCAAGAAGGTGAAATCAGGACGCTGACCCACGCACATGAACGCCGATTCGGTTTACTCTTTCCTGCGTTTCTTTGCGTCTTTGCACCTTTGCGCCTTTGCGTTCAAAAATGCCCTTTTTGCAGGGAAGCCAGGAAAAGGACGATAGCATCCGATGGTCGCTGCCTACTGGAGCACGCTGCGCCTTTTCAACCGCAACGTGCTGCTCTACCTGGGTGCCACCGCGTTGCTGGGTTTTGCCGTGGATGGCGGTGTGTATGCCGTCATCTTCAACCTGTATCTGTTGCGCCTGGGCTTTGGGCCAGAATTCATCGGCCAGGTCAACTCGGCTGGCCTCTTCGTCTTTGCCGTGGCCTGTCTGCCGGCAGGGGCCCTGGGTGGGCGGTGGGGAAGCCGTCCCCTGCTCCTCGTCGGCATGGCACTGATGGGGCTGGGGGCCTGGCTCAGCGCCCTGGCAGAGCTGGCTGCTCCCGGGGCGCCGGGCGGCTGGCTATTGGTGGCCAACATGGTGGTTTACCTGGGGATGGCCCTCTACTACACCAATGCAGCCCCCTTCATCATGGAAGCCACCACACCCGCCGAGCGCAACCATCTCTTTTCCATGCAGACCGCGGTGCTGGCGCTGGCCGGCTTCACCGGCAGCCTGCTGGGGGGCTTCCTGCCCCGCCTCTTTGCCCTGGCCACCGGGATTCCCCAGGAGGAGCCTGCCCCCTACCGCTTTCCCCTGTTTCTGACGGCCTGTCTGCTCCTGCCCGCCCTGTGGGCCCTGTGGCAGACGCGCCTGGCGCCCCCACCGGGGCTCTCCCAGGCCGAGGGGCCTGGGCCGGTATCCCCGTGGCTGCCCCGCCATCGGCTGGCCCGCATGGGGTCTTCCTTGTTGGGATTGATGCTCGCCCTCATCTGGATTCGGTTTCTGCAGGTGGCCGGGGTGGGCGCGGCCACCACCTTCTTCAATGTCTACATGGATCAGGCTCTGCAGGTGAAGACCGCCCAGATCGGCCTGCTCACGGCCCTGGGACGCCTGTCCGCGGTGCCGGCGGCCCTGTTCACCCCCATCCTGATGCAGCGCTGGGGCGCACCCCAGACGGTGATCCTGGCCTCGGGGGCGACGGTGCTGGGACTGCTCCCCCTGGCCATCGGCGGCCACTGGGCCATGGCGGGTCTGGGCTTTATCGGCGTGGCGGCGGCTTCGTCCATCCGCTACCCGGCCTACATGGCGTTTACCATGGAGCTGGTGCCTCCCCAATGGCGGGCTACCCTCTCCGGTGCCGGGGAGATGGCCGGCGGCCTCAGCTTTGCCGCCATGGCCCTGGTCGGCGGGTACGTGATCGCCCACTACGGCTACCCGCCTTTGTTTCTGCTCAGTGCCGGCCTGGCGTTCCTGGGCACTGTCACCTTCTGGCGCTATTTTCGGGATCGATGACTGACTCTGCTGCACAAAGGTCAAATGAGGACGCTGACCCACGCACATGAACGCTGATTTGGGTGATTCTCGCCTGCGTTTCTTTGCGCCCTTGCGCCTTCGCGCCTTTGCGTTCAAAAATGCCCTTTTTGCAGGGGAGTCACGATGAAGAGGAAAAATGGGTGAAAGTCTTGCCAATCTTGGGTCCAAAAGGAGGAGATGGAATGGCTCTTGAATCGATCAACCCGGCGACGGGCGAGGTGGTGGCGCGCTACGAGGAGATGAAGCCGCAGCAGGTGGAAGAGATCCTCCAGCAGGCCCACCAGGCGTTCCAGTCCTGGCGCCGGACGCCCTTCGCCCGGCGGGCGGACTTGCTCCGGGAGGCAGCCCGGGTGTTGCGGGGGCGGGCTCAGGAGTATGCCCGCCTCATGGCCCTGGAGATGGGCAAGCCGGTGCGGGATGGCCGGGCCGAGGTGGAGAAGTGCGCGTGGGCCTGCGAGTACTACGCGGAGAAGGGTGAAGCGTTCCTGGCGCCCGAGCTGGTGGAGACCGACGCCAGCAAGAGCTACGTGAGCTATCAGCCCCTGGGCGTGGTGCTGGCCGTGATGCCCTGGAATTTCCCCTTCTGGCAGGTGATCCGCTTTGCTGCGCCAGGGCTCATGGCCGGCAATGTGGGCGTCCTCAAACATGCCTCCAACGTCTCCGGCTGTGCCCTTGCCCTGGAGGAGCTCTTCCGGGAAGCCGGCTTCCCGGAAAACACTTTCCGCACCTTGCTGGTGAGCAGCAAACAGGTGGAGGCCATCATCGAAAACCGCCACGTGATGGCTGTGACCCTCACCGGGAGCACGCCGGCTGGCCGGGCTGTGGCCGCCAGGGCCGGCGCCATGCTCAAAAAGACGGTGCTGGAGCTGGGAGGCAGCGACCCGTACGTGGTGCTGGAGGACGCCGACCTGGCCGCCGCGGTGGAGACCTGTGTGGCCGGCCGGATGATCAACGGCGGCCAGAGCTGCATCGCGGCCAAACGCTTCATCGTGGTGGACGCCGTGCGGGAAGAGTTCCAGGCCCGGGTGGTGGAACAGATGGCCAGCTACCAGCCCGGCGATCCCCTGGACGAGGCCACCCGCATGGGGCCCCTGGCCCGGGTAGACCTGCGGGACGAACTCCACGCCCAGGTCCAGGAGAGCATCCGCCAGGGCGCCCGCTGTCTGCTGGGCGGGGAGGTGCCGCCGGGCCCCGGCGCCTACTACCCACCCACGGTGCTGGCGGATGTGGGACCCGGCATGCCGGCCTACCACGAGGAGCTCTTCGGCCCGGTGGCCACCATCATCGCTGCCCGGGACGAAACGGACGCCATTCGCATCGCCAATGACACTGCCTTCGGCCTGGGCGCGGCTGTCTTCACCCGGGACGTGGCCCGGGGAGAGCGCATCGCCCGGGAGGAGCTCCAGGCGGGCTCCTGCTTCGTCAACGCCTTCGTCAAGTCCGACCCCCGGCTGCCCTTCGGCGGGGTGAAGGAGAGCGGCTACGGCCGGGAGCTCTCCTACCACGGCATCCGGGAGTTCGTGAACGTGAAGACCGTCTGGATCCGGTGAGCCTCAGAGGGGCGCGATTTCCGCCAGCCGGACCGGGCGGTTCTCGTCGTACGAGCGGCGGGCCGCCAGCCCCATGATCACGGGAATGCGGCCGTCACGGCCGTTGACCGGGGTGGGCCGGTCCTGCAGCACCGCCTCCACGAAGGCGTTCATCTCGGCCACGTAGCTGTCGATGTAGCGCTCCAGAAAGAAGTAGAGGGGCGGATCTCGCCGCACCTGGCCGGCAGTGCTCACCACCGCGGTGTTGGGGTAGTTGTTGGCGGTGGCGACGCTTCCCTTGCTGCCCAGCACCTCCACCCGCTGGTCGTAGCCGTAGACGGCCTGGCGGCTGTTGTCGATGACGCCCATGGCGCCGTTTTCAAACTTCAGGGTGATGAGGGCCGTGTCCAGGTCGCCCGCCTGGCCGATCTGGGGATCCACCAGGACGCCGGCTGCCGTGTAGACTTCCGTGGCCTCGCAGCCCATGAGGAAGCGGGCCATGTCGAAGTCGTGGATGGTCATGTCCAGGAAGATGCCGCCGGAGACCTGGATGTAGCTCAGGGGAGGCGGCGCCGGATCCCGGCTGATGATGTGCATCAGGTGAGGCGCGCCGATCTCCCCGTCGGCGATGGCCTGGCGGACCCGGGCGTAGTTGGCGTCAAAGCGCCGGTTGAAGCCGATCTGGAGCTTCACCCCGGCCCTGGCCACCGCGTCCAACGCCTGGTCGATTTTGGCCAGGTCGTGGTCGATGGGTTTTTCACAGAAGATGTGCTTGCCCGCGGCCGCGGCTTCCTGGATGATCTGGGCGTGGGTATGGGTGGCAGAGCAGATCACCACGGCCTCGATGGCCGGGTCCTCCAACAGGCGACGGTAGTCCTGGACCGCGGTGGGCACCCGCAGGCGGCGGGCCACCTCCTGGGCGGCCTCCTCGATCACGTCGGCCACGGCGATCAGGTTGG
This sequence comes from Litorilinea aerophila, assembly GCF_006569185.2. Lineage (NCBI taxonomy): Bacteria > Bacillati > Chloroflexota > Caldilineae > Caldilineales > Caldilineaceae > Litorilinea > Litorilinea aerophila. The sequence goes on from NZ_VIGC02000004.1 coordinate 115,265, forward strand.
CTTTGGGAATGCGGTGGGCCAGGTGCTCGGCGTGCATGCGGCCGATGCGGCCGACGCCGATGAGGCCCAGGTTCAGGCTGTTGCTCATGTTTTTGGCCAATTCTGTAACTTCCCTGCGAAGAGGGCATTTTTCAACGCAAAGACGCCAAGACGCAATGCACTACCGGCTACAGGCCGATGGAGCGGAGGTAGGCCCGATTGCGGGCCGCGCTCTCCTTGGGCGTGCCCATGCCGGGCAGCACATCCTGCTCCACGGTGATGTAGCCCTGGTAGTCGTGGGCGCGCAGCCAGGCCAACACCCCGGGGAAGTCCACGCAGCCCTGGCCCAGCTCACAGAAAATGCCGTGGCGGACGGCCGTGAAGTAGTCCCACTCCTCCCGGCGGGCCTGCTCCAGCCGTTCCTGGCTGCAGTCCTTGAAATGGATGTAGCGGATGCGATCGGCGAAGCGGTCCAGGGCCTCCAGCAGGGTGGCGCAGCCGCCGGCGCCGAACGCGTAGTGGCCGGTGTCGAAGACCAGCCCCAGCAAGACTGGGTCCGTCAGTTTCAGCAGCCGCTCGATCTCCGCGGGGGTTTCCACAAAGCCGGCGCAGTGGGGGTGAAAGACGGTGGTCAGGCCGGTCTCGGCCGCGACGGCCCGGGCGATGCGGTTGGCGCCCTGGGCAAAGATCTCCCACTCAGCCTCGCTCATGCCCATGGCCGGCGTCACCCGGCCCGCGTGGGCCGTGCGCACCGGGTCGGTGCCGTTGGCGTCGGCCAGCACCAAAAAGGGGCGCACCGGCTGGCCCAGGGCGTCGGCCACGGCCGCCAGGAGCCGGGCCGTGCGCAGGGCCACGGCCTCCCCCGGCTTGTGGCTGACCGGATCCCGCAGGGGGAAGCCCACGTAGGCGCCGGTCAGATGTAGCTGGCGGGAGGCCAGCTCCTCCTGGAGCAGTTCCGGCTCCGTGGGCATGAATCCCCAGTCGCCCAGCTCCGTGCCGGTGTAGCCGGTTTCGGCCAGCTCATCCAGCATCTGCTGGTAGCCGATGGGCTGTTGCGGGAGGCCTTCGAATTCCAGGGTTCCCCAGGAACAGGGCGCGTTGCCGACGAGGATGGTGCCCATAGGTTCTCTCCCGGTTGATGGCAGGCTGTGGGCAGCCCCGGGGGGACAGCCCCCACAGCCCGCAAGGTTACTCATCCAGTTCTGTCCAGCAGGTCACGTTTCCATACGTGACCGTTTGTCCGGTTGACCGCTTGTCCGGTATGGAAACCGGACCTACGGAATCGTGAGCGCCATTTCGCAGGACAAACGGCTTTACTCATCCAGTTCAGTCCAGCGTTTGTAGTAAAAGTCGCTGTTTTCGTCGTTGTTAAGCCGGGCCATCACCTCGAACATCCACTCGTCCAGGTGGGCATCGTGGCGATCCGCCCGGGGGAAGGGGTTGTCGTAGCCTTCGGTCAGGGCGCGGCCGACGAAGTCCAGGCCCATCAGGGCCAGCTCGGGCACGTCGATGTGGCGGATTCCCTCGATCTGCATGAGTTTCTGGTTGACGTTGGCCGTGGTGACGCCGCCGGGGATGAGGGGCAGGGCCCGGGTGCGCATCATGGGGTAGAAGATGTCCAGCACCACCCGGTCGGTGCCGATGGCGGAGCGGGTGGCCTCTTGCAGGAATTCCTTGGGGATGTAGAGGCTGGTGGAGTAGGCGCCCTGGCGGCCGTATTCCCGTTGGGTCGGGTCCCGGCTGATCTTGTCCAGGCTGCCCCGCCAGTCGGCGAAGACGCTGGCCTCCACGGCGATGCCGTTTTCTTCCAGCACCGAGGGGAAGCGCACGGCCATCTCGCCCATGACGAAGCGGGTGATCTCGATCTCCTTTTCCGTCAGGGGGCGCAGCTTCCACTGGAAGAGGCCATTTTCGTCCACATCCTTGACGTAGACGGGCGGCATGCCGGGCAGCAGGCCGGAAATGGCCGCGGCCACCGTGTTGAAGTAGACCACCCGGTCCGCGCCGGCTTCCTTCAAGGCCTGGAGCAGGGCAGCCAGGGGCGGCCCTTCCAGGGCCATGCCGTCGTTGAGCCAGTGGAAGCGATTGCCCATGCCCGCGGCCTCGGCCTGGGCCTGCATGGCCTTGCCCGTCTCGTAGTTCAGGGAGCGGGTGAGGTCCCGGCCGATGATGGTGACGCTGGCGGCCTTCCCCGTGCCCAGGATGGCGGAGGCGAAGGCGCCGCCCAGGCCGGGGCCGGTGGCGCCGGCCAGCAGGAAGTGGCGGCCCTCCACCCAGTCCAGGTTGAACTGGCCGGCCTCCAGCAGCGCCGACTGGGCCTCCCAGTTCTTGCGCAGCAGCGCGGCGGCTTCCTCTGGGAACGCGGCGATCTCCTCCTTGGTGGGGCGGGTGAGCGCGGGTGCCCCCTCGCGGATGGGCAGGTTGGGGTCTGGGCGACCAAAGGGACTGATGATGTTGTTTGTCATGGCTACCTCATGCCTCTGTTTCTCATGTTGGGCGGATGCAGTTGTTGCCGGGCACCGTCAGGCCGGCTCCTGGCGTTCCAGGCTGACCACCTCTTCCCAGGTGCCGCTCTCCCAGGAGCGTACCATGGCCGCCTGGACGCTGGCCAGCTGGAGGGCTTCCCGGAAGCCGGGGGGGCGGGGGGTGCCCTCCACCACCGCCTGCAGGAACTGATAGGCCTCGATGGCTTTCAGATCCTCATAGCCGATGCCGATGCCGTCCCCCGGGTTGAAACGGCCGTGGAACGGGAAGCCGGGTCCGGCCAGCAGGCGGGTATAGCCGTCGTGGGCCTGGGTGCCCTCGGGCAAGTATAGCTCCAATTCGTTCATCCGCTCAAAGTTCCACCGGGCTGCGCCGCGGGTGCCGTTGAGCTCAAAGGCCATCTCGCACTTGGGGCCGAAGATGACCCGGCAGCTCTCCAGGGTGCCCTGGGCGCCGTTCTCGAATTCCACCAGGGCGCTGACGTAGTCCTCGTTGGTCACCGGCCCTTTGGGATCGTCGGGCTGGCCCACGGCAAAGTGGGTGCCCCCGGCGGCGGGCCGGGGCAGGGGCCGCTCGGTGATGAAGGTGTGGCGGCGGCTGACCACCCGGCGGATGGGGCCGGCCAGCATGTGGGCCATGTCCACCACGTGGGACATGATGTCGCCCAGCACGCCCAGCCCCGCCTGTTCCCGGTCGAAGCGCCACGTCAGCAGGCCATACGGGTTGCTCCCGTACATGGAGAAGAAGCGCCCGCGGTAGTGGGTGAGCCGGCCCAGCTGCCCCTCCTGGATGAGCTGGTGGGTGTACTGGACCATGGGCGCCCAGCGGTAGTTGAAGCCCACAAAGCTGAGCACGCCGGCCTTCCGGGCCAGATACTCGATCTCGGCCGTTTCTTCCGGCGTACGGCCTACCGGTTTCTCGCAGAAGATGTGTTTGCCGGCGGCCGCGGCGGCCCGCACCATCTCCAGGTGGAGGTAGTTGGGCGCGGCGATGTTGACCACCTGGACCGCGGGGTGCTCCACCACTTCCCGCCAGTCGGTGGTGACCTGTTCGAAGCCCAGGGTCTCCTGGGCCCGGCGGGTCCGCTCTTCCGCTTCATCGGCACAGATGACCAGCCGGGGCCGAATGCCGCTCTCGTAGAAACGGTCCGCCACCTGACGGTAGGCCCGGCTGTGGACCATGCCCATCCAGCCCATGCCGATGACGCCGATGCCGATCTGATGTGTCATGAAGAAGGTTCCTTTTATCAAAACTTCCGGCTCCACTCGCGCGGCCAGCGTTCCACCACCACCTTGGTCTGGGTGTAGAACTCGACGCCGTGGCGCCCCTGGGCGTGGAGGTCGCCGAAGAAGCTCTCGTTCCAGCCGCTGAAGGGGAAGAAGGCCATGGGGGCGGCCACGCCGATGTTGATGCCCACGTTGCCCGCGTCCACCTCGTAGCGGAACTGGCGGGCGGTGGCGCCGCTGCTGGTGAAGATGCAGGCCATGTTGCCGTAGGGCCGCTTGTTGACCAGCTCGATAGCCTCGTCGATGTCCCGGGCATGCATCAGGCTGAGCACCGGCCCAAAGATCTCGGTGCGGGCGATTTCCCCCTCTGGGTTGACGCTGTCCAGCACGGTGGGGAAGACCCAGAAGCCCTCCTCATAGCCGCTCACCTGTTTGCCCCGGCCGTCCACCAGCACCCGGGCACCTTCCTGCTCGCCTTTGGTGATGAGGCTTTCGATGCGGGCCTTGCTCTCCCGGGTGATGACCGGCCCCATCTCCACCCCTTCGTCCAGGCCGTAGCCCACCTTGCGGCTGGCCGCGGCGTCGGCGATCTGCTCGGTGAAGATGTCCCGAGCTTCCCCCACGGTGATGGCCACCGAGGCAGCCAGGCAGCGCTGGCCTGCGCAGCCGAAGGCGGAATCGGCCATGATGCGGGTGGCCGCGTCCATGTCGGCGTCCGGCATGATGACCACCGGGTTCTTGGCGCCGCCCTGGCACTGGGCGCGCTTGCCGTTGGCCGCGGCCCGGCTGTAGACGTACTTGGCCACCGGCGTGGAGCCCACGAAGCTGATGGCTTTGATGCCCGGGTGATCCAGCAGCGCGTCCACCGTTTCCTTGCTGCCGTTGACCAGTTGCACCACGCCGGGCGGGAAGCCCGCCGCCTCCAGGAGCTCGAAGAGCTTCTGGCTGGTCATGGGCACCTTTTCGCTGGGTTTCAGGATGAAGCAGTTGCCCGTGGCCAGCGCGTAGGGCATGAACCAGAGGGGGATCATGCCGGGGAAGTTGAAGGGGGTAATGGCCGCCACCACGCCCAGGGGCTGCCGGATCATGTGCTCATCGATGCCCCGGGCGATGTCCTCGTTGTTGTAGCCCTGCATCAGGCTGGGCGCGCCGCAGGCCACTTCCACATTCTCGATGCCCCGGCGCATCTCCCCCACGCTCTCCGCGTAGGTCTTGCCGCACTCGTTGGTGATGGTGCGGGCGATCTCGTCCAGGTGTTCTTCCAACAGGTTCTTCAGCTTAAACAGGTACTGGATCCGGTCGGTGACCGGCGTCCGCCGCCACTCGGTGAAAGCCTGCAGCCCGGCCTGGACCGCCGCGTCCACTTCGGCGGCGGGGGAAAGGGGCACCCGGGTCATGACCCGGGCGGTGGCCGGGTTGGTCACGTCCAGGTACTGGCTGGCGCTGGAGCGCTGCCACTGTCCGTTGATAAAGTTGAGAAGCTGTCCATTGGTGCTCATGGGTTTGTTCCTTCTTTCAATTCCAGCAATGCCGGCTTCGACAGCCGTTTTCATTCAGGACGGAGCCGCACCGGCGGAGGCCCACTTCGCCAATGGGCCATCCTCGTGGTGTACTGGCTCCGTGCCACCCCAGCCTCCGGACTCCGGACTTCGGACCCCGGACTCTGGACTCCTGACCGCCTTTTTTACAGGGGCCGCACCCGCAGCGCCCAGGTGGCTTCCTGGGGCGGGTTCACCGCGCGCAGGATGACCCGGGTCAGGTGATCTCCCCAGATGCCGCCCAGGCGTTCGTCGTGGATGGGGATGGTCTCCAGCTCCACCTGGAAATCGTCGGCCCCGTAGTGGACCTGCGCCGCACCGGCCATGCGGCCCTCGGGCAGGGGCGCCGGGGTCAGGTGGAGGACGCCGGGCGACGGCTGTTCCACCTGACAGGGGGTCACCAGGCTCAGGGTGATCTCCCCGGCCGGCGCGGTCAGCCGGTAGCCGTCCTGGATGACCACCTCCCGCCCCCGGTGCAGGGTGACCGTCCGCGCCCAGCGCTCCAGCTTGGCCTCGGGGGGGTAGGCCCCGGCGATGTCCAGGTGCAGGCTCGCCTGCGCTTCGTCCACGCTGTAGTGGACATCCCGCGCGGCGAAGTCCCGGCCCGGCGCCTGCATGACGCCGTCGATGGTGGGCAGGGTGTGGTAGGCCGACTGCATGGTCCAGATGGTGTAGCGTTCGGCGCTGAAGGTCTTGGCAGTGTAGGTTTCCACGCCGGCGTCCACGATGACGGGCCGGCCCTCCACGTAGACGATGGCGTTGCCCACGTCGTTGTGGTTGTGGCTTTCCTCGTTGTGGCCGCCCTTGGCAGCGACGAACAGGCCGGCGGGGGATCGGGCCTGATCCCGGGCCACCATCACCTGAATTTCCGGGAGCCAGACGTCTCGGGGCAGGGGTGGGTAGGCGCGCCCCGAGCGCTCCTGCTCCTGGAGTTCTTCGGCCAGGAAGAGGGCCGGCAGGCGGCGGCCCATGCTGGTGGGCACGTGCTCTTTCGGCTCCCGGAGCTGGCTGAAGGCGGCCCATTCCCGCGCCGCCCGCCAGGCGCCCAGGGCCATCATCTCCGGGTCGCCGATGCGCTGGCCGTACCGATAGATCAGGGCGCCATCTGGATACACCAGCGCGGGGGCGTCGGCGAAGTTGATGTAGTAGTCGTCCGCGATCTGAACCCGGTAGATGAAGCGGCCGATCTCCTGGATGAGGGGTTCGTCGTAGACGTGGATTTCACCGTCGGTGGCGCTGTGCAACAGCTCCAGGCAGTCGAAGAGGGATGCGCCGGCTCGCCCCCAGTAGCTGGGCCCCTCGTCGCAGCCGCCGTCCCGGGGGTAGGGATCGATGAATTTGTCCAGGCTGCGCAGGATCTTGGCCACGGCTGCCAGGCGGCGCGCCGGATCTGCCTCCAGCAGCAAGGTACAGGTAAGCCAGTTGGAGTTCACCCACGGGTTCCAGTTGTTGACCCGGCGCTGGCCGAAACCCATCCACCAGAAGTCGTCCCGCTCCAGGCAGGGGGTGAGGATGCGCTGTTGCACTTCCCGCTGGATGCGCTGGTTGATCAGAGGCGAGATGCTGTCCAGTTGGGGGCCCAGCAGGTAGCTACACCAGGCCAGGAGCGCGCCGGTCTCCGCGGCGAAGAGATCCACCGTGGGTTCGGCCGTGTCGGGCAGGCCAACCCCCGCCCGCTGCATGCGCACGTGCGCGGGGACGCCCCAGTAGGATTCTTCACAGATAGCCCAGATGCCGTTGACAATGTCGTCCAGGAAGCGGCCTTTGCCTTCCAGACACTCGGCCACCACCAGGTTGCCCAGGGCGCCCCGGCGGGCGAAGTGTTGCCGTTCGTAGTTGCGCCGGTTGCCGATGCGGACATACTCCAGGAAGAGGGTGGCGGGCAGGGCGGGCCATGTATGGTTGAGCAACGCCTCGCCCAGGCGGATGTTCTGGGCGCGCACCGGGTCGGGCAGGGCCTCCCAGGCGCCCCGCTGGGATGCGGTGGGGTAAGGGTGCCAGCGGTCCCGGGGGATCAGGGCGGCCGCCAGCCGGGCTTCTGGATAACGTTCAGCTAACATGCGGTGAAAGATGCCTTTCCAGGTTGGCTCATCTACCCCAAATGTGCGCTACCCATCCCGGTTTCGCAGGGAACCAGGCAGGTTGGTACACATTGGGGAGATGCGCCTCCAGATTTTACGGTTTTACAGGTAGTAACGTTCCCGGCTGCGCATCTCCTCCCACTCTTCCCGGGCGGCGCGCACCGAGTCCATCTCGCTCACCTCCGCCACCGGCACGTCCCACCAGCTCTCATAGCCGGGCACGGAGACGTAGCGGTCGTTCTGCACGTAGATGACCGTGGTGCGGTCTATCTCCCTGGCCTTGCCCAGGGCCGCCACCACGTCGTCGTAGCTCTGGCACTCGATCACGTGGGCGCCCAGGCTGCGGGCGTTCATGGCCAGATCCACGGGCAGATCCGCCACCGCCTCGCCGGCTTCGTCCGAGGGCAGGCCGCCGTCCTTGGGATAGGCATAGCGGGTGCCGAAGCCCTGGGAGCCCAGGGAGCGGCTCAGGGAGCCGATGCTCTTGAAGCCCCGGTTGTCCATGAGGACGATGGTCAGTTTATACCCTTCCTGGATGGATGTGATAATTTCGTTGGCCAGCATCAGGTAGCTGCCGTCGCCCACCAGCACGTAGACCTCCCGTTCGGGGTCGGCCATCTTGATGCCCAGGCCGCCCGCGATTTCATAGCCCATGCAGCTATAGCCGTACTCCAGGTGGTATTGCTTGGGGTGGCGGGCCCGCCAGAGCTTGTGCAGGTCGCCGGGGAGGCTGCCCGCGGCGCAGACCATCACCGCGTCCGGGTCGCCGTGCTCGTTGACCGCGCCGATGAGCTCTCCCTGGCTGGGAAGGGGCTGGTTGCGGATGGCGTAGATGCGGTCCACCTCGGCCTCCCAGCGGTCGTGGAGCTCCTGGGCCCGGGCCCGGTAGGCGTCGTCCACCCGGTAGCCCTGGAGCAACTGGGCCAGCTCCTCCAGGGTGACCCGGGCGTCGCCTACCAGGGGCAGGGCGCTGTGCTTGTAGGCATCGAACTCGGCCACGTTGATGTTGATGAAGCGCACGTCCGGGTGTTGGAACTGGGTCTTGCTGGCCGTGGTGAAGTCGCTGTAGCGGGTGCCGATGCCGATGACCAGGTCGGCCTCCTTGGCCAGGATGTTGGCGGCCAGGGTGCCGGTGACGCCGATGGCGCCCAGGCAGAGGGGATGGTCGTAGCGCAGGCTGCCCTTGCCGGCCATGGTCTCGCCCACGGGGATGCCCGTCTGGTCCACAAACTGGCGCAGGGTTTCGGTAGCCTCGCTGTAGATGACGCCCCCGCCGGCGATGATGAGGGGCTGTTTCGCCGCCCGGATCCACTCGGCGGCCCGCTGTAGGGATGCGGTGTCCGGCCGGTTGCGGGGGATATGCCAGACCCGCTTCTCGAAGAGGGCGGCCGGGAAGTCGAAGGCCTCGGCCTGGACGTCCTGGGGCAGGGAGAGGGTGACCGCGCCGGTCTCGGCCGGGCTGGTGAGGACCCGCATGGCTTCGGGCAGGGCGGTGATGATCTGCTCGGGCCGGTTGATGCGGTCCCAGTAGCGGCTCACCGGTTTGAAGCAGTCGTTGACCGAGATGTCCTGGGTGTGCTCCGATTCCAACTGCTGGAGCACGGGGGCCACGTTGCGGCGGGCAAAGATGTCCCCCGGCAGCAGGAGCACCGGCAGCCGGTTGATGGTGGCGGTGGCCGCGCCGGTGACCATGTTGGTGGCGCCCGGCCCGATGGAGCTGGTGCAGGCCAGGGTGCGCAGCCGGTTGCTGTGCTTGGCAAAGGCGGCGGCGGTGTGGACCATGGCCTGCTCGTTGCGGGTCTGGTAGTAGCGGAAGTCGGGATACTGCTGCAGGGCCTGGCCGATGCCCGCCACGTTGCCGTGGCCGAAGATGCCAAAACAGCCGGCAAAGAAGGGCCGTTCCACGCCGTCACGGGCCGTGTACTGGACTTTCAAAAAGCGGACAATGGCCTGGGCTGTGGTCAGGCGGATGGTTTGTGCACTCATGGAATCCTTCCTCAACAACTTGGCTGTGGAAAGCCAGGGCCTGGTTGGACTGGGCGTTTCCCGGTCTGCTTAGCGGGCCCTGGGTGGACGATCTTTTTGTTCCGTGCCTTCCTGGAAAAGCTCTTCCCCCTCTTCCAGGGCATGGGCAATGGCTTGCTCCATGCTGCTCAACTCCTGGTCCTCCTGGAAGGCATCCTGGGCGGAGAGGGCAGCCAGTTCGTGGCTGAGTTCATCCAGTTCATCCGCGCCGGACATCATGCGCACCATCTCCTCGCGGCTGAGCTCCGCTTTGGTGAAGACGCCCACTGTCCGCCCCCGTTTGAGGATGGTGAAGCGGTCGCCCACCGCGTAGGCGTGGTGGGGGTTGTGGGTGATGAAGATCACCCCCAGGCCCCGGCTCCGCGCCTGGGCGATGTAGCGGAGCACCGTGCCCGCCTGCTTGACCCCCAGGGCCGCGGTGGGCTCGTCCAGGATCAGGACCTTGGCGCCGAAGTAGACTGCCCGCGCGATGGCCACCGACTGGCGTTCACCGCCCGACAGCGTGCCCACCGGCTGGGAGGGATCCCGGATGTCGATGCCCATTTTGTGCAGCTCTTCCCGGGCCACCCGGTTGGCGAAGCCCATGTCCAGGCGGCGGAAGGGGCCCCACCCCCGGGTCGGTTCCGAGCCCAGGAAGAAGTTGCGGGTGATGCTCATGAGGGGGATCATGGCCAGATCCTGGTAGACCGTGGCGATGCCCCGGTCCAGCGCGTCCCGGGGCGAGTCGAAGTTCACAGGCTGGCCTTCCACCAGGTACTGGCCCTCATCCGGCTTGTGGACGCCGGACAGGATCTTGATCAGGGTGGATTTGCCTGCGCCGTTGTCGCCCAGGAGGCACATGACTTCGCCGCTGTAGACCTGCATGGAGACATCGTTGAGGGCGATGACGTTGCCGAAGAATTTGGAGACGTGGCGGACTTCCAGCAGGGGGATCCGGTTGCTGTTTGCCTGGCTGTTCATCGTCTGGCTTTCTCCGCTGCCTGCCGTACGTAATTGTTCACCAGCACCGCAATGATGAGCATGGTGCCCAAAAAAACGTTGAACCAGTCGGCATCCACGCCGGCAAAGACAATGCCCTGTTTCACCATGCCGAAGATGAGCGCGCCCAGCATGGCGCCGATGGCCGAGCCATAACCGCCCGTGAGCAGGGTGCCGCCAATCACCGCGGCGATGATGGCGATGAATTCCTGTTGTTCTCCCCGCAACGTATCCGCCGACTTGACTACCGTGATCTGGATGGCGGCCACCAGCCAGGCTGCAAAGGCGGTGGTCATGAAGAGGCCGATTTTGAGCTTATCCACCGGCACACCCACGTTGCGGGCTGCTTCCGGCGCCCCGCCCGCGCCGAAGATCCAGTTGCCCACCCGGGTGCGCAGCAGGACCCACGTGGCCAGCGCGCCCACCAGCAACCACCAGAGGATGGAGGCGCGAAAGCGAGCCCCCCCCACCATCAGCTCGCCAGCGAAGAGCACCCGCATCAGCTCGTAGCCGTCCACCCTGTCCAGGCCGCCGATCTGGGTGCGACCGGTGATCATGCGGGTGAAGGCAATGGTCAGCCCTCGAATGATAAAGAGGCTGCCCAAGGTGATGATAAAGGAGGGCAACTTGGTCCGGATCACCAGGTAGCCGTTGATGAACCCGACACCCAGGGCAATGACCAGGGCAACCAGCGCGGCCAGGTAGAGGGGGATCCCCTGGGTGGTGCTGAGGATGGCCATGGTGGCGCCGGCCAGGCCGATCATGGAGCCGACAGAGAGGTCGAACTCGCCGCCGATCATGAGCAGGGCCACCGCCACGGCCAGGATGCCCAGGTGAGAGGCCACCTCCAGGTAGCTGGCCGTGCCCCGCAGGCTCAGGAAGCCCGTGGGCGCCGTGATGGCGAAGAAGATCCAGACCAGGATGGCGCCGCCCAGGGCGCCCAGCTCCGGCCGGGTGAGCAGCCGCCGCAGCAGGCCGGACTCCACCAGCCGTTCGTCCCGGCTGCCCGGTGCAGCCGTTGTGGTCGTGGTCATCAGGTTCCTCCGTAAAACCTCCAACGTTTCCGTGTCGGGGGTGGCCAGGGGTGATGGGGGAATTCGGTGATTGGGGATTGGGGAGGAAGTTGGCAAGATCGTTCACCTTGTTGCCAATCCCCCACTCCCCGAATCCCCCAATCCCCTACTCCTCAGCGGGTGCCGGCCGCCGAAAGCTCGATCACCTGGGCTGCCGTCTCCTGGGTGACGAAGCCCGGTCCGGTCATGATGACATCGTTGGCCACGGTGTTCAGGTTTTCCTTGTAGAGGGTGAGCAGGACGATGGGCAGGTACCCCTGCAGATACTGCTGCTGGTCGATGGCGAAGAGCATGTTGCCATCCCGGATCGCCTCCAGCACCTCCGGCGACAGGTCGAAGGTGGCCAGCTTGATCTGGCCCAGGAGCCCGGCCTCTTCCAACGCGGCCAGGGCCGGTGCTGCGCCCGTGGGCCCCAGGGTCAGGATGCTGTCCACGTCGGGGTTGGCCGTCAGGGCCGCGGCGATGCGCTGCTGGGCATCCACCGGGTCGGCCAGCTCCACCGCCAGCACTTCCACCGTGCCGCCGGCCTCGGCCATGGCGTCGGCAAAGCCCTGGCAACGCAGGTCCAGGGCCACGTTGCCCACCTCCTGGTTGACGCAGAGGGCATGGGTGGCGCCGGCCGCGGCCATGCGCTGGCCACCGCCGTAGCCCGCCTCATACTCGGTCTGGCCCACGTGGTTGAGCACGCCCAGCTCCTTGGCCACGTCGCTGCCGGAGTTCATGGAGATGACCGGGATGCCGGCCTCCACGGCGGCCCGGATGGAATCGCCCAGCGCATCGGGGTCAGGGATGGAGACCACCAGGCCGTCGGGCTTGGAGGCCACCGCCGCGTCAATGAGCTGGGCCATGGCCACCATGTCGAAGGTCTGGGGGGCCTGGTATTCCACCTGGACCCGCATGTCCCGGGCCGCCTGGTCTACGCCGTTCTTCACCACGGACCAGAACGGGTCCGAGGCCTGCCCATGGCTGACCACCACGATGCGGATGTCCCGCATGTCCTGTTGCTGGGCCGGTGCCGGAGCCTCTGCCGTGGAGACCGGTGCCGGCGCCGCGCCGAAGCAGGCGGCCACGACCATGCCGATAAACATGGCTGCCACGAGTCCCAATGCATACATCTTGCCTGTCCACTTCATTGGGTTCCTCCTTTTGGTGATGAAAGATAGGATTGTTGGAACTTTGACCGCCGAGGGCCCAGGGCGCCGTGCTGGATCGCGGTTTCTCTGCGCCCTTCGGCGGTTGAAAGCGCCGGCCGGCCTTAATCCAGGCCGCCGCGCTCGGCCACAAACGCCATCACCTCCTCGTAGGTGGGCATGAAGTTGGCGCAGCCGTGCTTGGTGACCACGATGGCCCCGCAGGCGTTGCCCAGGCGGGCCGCCTTGTACCAATCCCACCCGTTCACGTAGCCGTAGAGGAAGCCGGCGCCGAAGGCGTCGCCCGCGCCCAGGATGTTGTAGATCTCCACCGGGTAGCCCGGCGCGTCGATGGTCTCGCCACTGGCCAGGTGGATCCGCGCCCCTTTGGCGCCGATCTTCTCCACCACGGCCTTGGGGCCGGCGGCCAGCATGCGCTCGATGGCCCGTTCCACGTCGCCCTCCACCCGGGTATCCGAAACCTGGGAATGGGTCAGGCGCATCTGGGCCGGGTCGGTGAGCATGGTGGCGTTGATCTCATCTTCCGTGCCGATGACCACGTCCACCAGGGGGAGTACCGAGCGCACCACCACGCCGAAGGCCCGGGGATCGTGCCACTGGTCCGGCCGGAAGTCGATGTCGAAAATCACATGGGTGCCGGCCTGGCGGGCCAGCTCCGCGGCGAACATGGTGGCGCTGCGGCTGGGCTCCTTGCTCAGGTTGGTGCCGGCGAACTGGAAGACCTTGCTGTCGGCCACCGGTGCCGCCAGCACGTCGTCGATGGTCAGCTCGATGTCGGCGCAGTTGTCCCGGTAGTAGACCAGGGGAAATTTGTCTGGCGGTTCGATGCCCAGCACCACCGCGCTGGTGCGGTGACCTGGCTTGCGGGGGCTGAACTTCGTTTCAACGCCCTCCTTGCGCAGGAAGTGCAGGATGAAATCGCCCACCGGATCTTCGCCCAGGCCGGTGAGCAGGGCTGTCTTCAGGCCCAGGCGGCGGGCGCCGACGCTGATGTTGGTGGGCGAGCCGCCCACGTAGGCGGCAAAGCTCTTGATCTCCTCAAAGGGCGCGCCCACGTCGTTGCTGTAGAGGTCGATGGACGAACGGCCCATGTGCAGGGAGTCATAGGTGCGGGAGGAGGCATCGTTCATGGTCAGTTATCCTTGTTAGTACAGCGGTAACCGCGGATCCACCGTCTTGTAGGTCTCCTTCACCCACGCGTAGCGGGGATCGTCCTGGTTGGCCAGGCTCTGGGCGCTGCCGGCCAGGACGTTCAGGTAGTAGGTGGTGTAGCCCGGCGCGCTGACCACCGGGTGGTAGCCTTCCGGAACCAGCACCACGCAGTTTTCGGTAGGGCGCACCAACGCGTCGATGGGGTAGCCGGCCTGGTGGAGGGGGGAGTTCTCGTCGGTGTAGACCCGCTGGTAGGCGTAGCCCTCGGGCCGGTCGAATTTGTAGAAGTAGATCTCCTCCAGATCGGCCTCGATCAGGTTCCCTGCTTCATCCTCGATGTGGACATCGTGTTTGTGGCCGGGGTAGCTGCTCCAGTTGCCGCTGGGGGTGTAGACCTCCACCAGCACCAGCCGATGGACCGGGGAGCCGGGCGGCAGCAGGTCGTTGATCTGGCGGCTCACGTTGTCGCCGCCCCGGATGGAGATGGCCACGTCCTCGGGGCGGATCAGCCAGGGGTCGTGGTCCTGGTCGGTGGGCACCCAGGCCACGGCAAATTCGCCGCCTTCTTCAGCAGTCACGGTGAACGTGGTGTGGCGGGGCAGGTAGAGGGCGTGGGCGGCCCCGGTAAAGACGTTGGCGCGGCCGCCGATGCCGTGCCACTCGCCCCGGTTGGAGGTGACCGTGTAGCGGCCGCTCAGGTTGACGAAGGCCAGCTCGTGCTCGCCCGTCTGGAAGGACCACTGCTGGCCCGTTGCCAGCCGCCGGGCCTGGAACGAAATGTACTCCCAGCCGGCCCGCTCTGGGGTCACTTCGACGATCAGATCGGGGTCATCGGCCCGGGGGGATGGGCAGATCAGGATATTTTCTGCGGTGTATTGAATGGCCATGGTGATTGGCGACTCCCTTTCCAGGTTTCAGGGAATGGATAATGGAAAATTGAGAATGGAAAATGGTTAAGTGTGTTCATGGTCAGACGCGACTCAACTGGACCGGCGCACCACCAGCTGGCCTATCAGCGTCCGCACCTGGCGGGGCGGGTGGGGGTTGGTCTGGCCCAGCAGGCTGAGCATGACCTGCATGGCTTCGACGCCCAGCTGGTGGCGGGGCTGGTGGAAGGTGGTCAGCGGGGGCTCCAGGTAAGCGGCCACGTCGATGTCGTCGAAGCCGGTGATGGCCACGTCGTCGGGAATGCGCAGGCCGCAACGGCGCAGTACGGCCATGGCGCCGATGGCCATGGTGTCGTTATAGCAGCAGATGGCATCCGGTGGTGCGCCCCACCGTTCCCGGGCAGCCGGCAACAGCGCTTCCGCTGCCTGGACCCCGCCCGCCAGCCGGCCGTTGGGGCCGTAGATGGCCAGCCCTGGCGCCAAACCGGCGGCCCGCAGGGAATCTTCCCAGGCCCGGTGGCGGTCGGTGTTGGCTTTGCCGGCCCGGGCGTTGCCCAGGTAGGCGATGCGGCGGTAGCCCCGCTCCAGCAGGTGGGCCATGAGCTGACAGCCGCCGGCGTAGTCATCATGGTGTACGGCATGGAAATGGCTGCCGGCCACGTGGGAATTGATGAGAACAATGGGGATGCCCGTTTCCTGGAGGAGATCGGCGTAGTCGTCGCCCACCCGGCTGGAGGAGACGATGATGCCGTCCACCTGGCGTCCCTGGAAGCTGCGCACCACTTCCTTTTCCCGCTCGGCGTTGACGCCGGTGCTGGCCACAAAGATGTCGTAGCCGTGACGGATGGCCTCCTCTTCCACCCCCTGGACCACTTCGTTGTGGAAGGGGTCGGCAAAGGTGGTGATGACCAGACCGATGAGGTGGCTGCGTTGGGTGACCAGGCCGCGCGCCACCAGGCTGGGCGTGTAGCCCATCTCCTGGGCCAGTTCCAGGATGCGCTGGCGGGTTTCGTCGCTCATGCGGCCTTCCCCGCGCAGGGCCCGGCTGACCGTGGGGTGGCTGACGCCTGCCGCCTCGGCGATATCTTTGATGGAGACGCGCTTCTGGGGCATGGGTCTATCTTCCGGGTGACACAACCAGGGATGGACGCCTGGCCTTTTGCCGGGCAGTTGGAAGGGTTATCGCGTTGGGAGCTGCATTGGGAATGCACAAACGTGTGCTCATTTTTAGTATAGCACAGGGGCGGGGGGCGTGTCAAGGGGGATAAAGTTGGCCAATTCACTAACTTTTATGAAACGGGGAAACGCTTTTCGTTGCGGTCCATTTTGGCCTGGACCGCGGCGGCCACGTCGATCTGGGCGCTGTTGGCGAAGCTGAGGCAGTAGATGATCACGTCCGCCAGCTCGTCGGCAATGGCTGCCCGCTGGACTGGATCGGCCACCAGGTCGCCGGCCGCGTCCACGTCGCACCACTGGAAATGTTCCATGAGCTCGGCCGCTTCGATGGCAATGCTCATGGCCAGATTTTTAGGGGTGTGAAAGCCGTCCCAATGGCGGGCTTCCACAAATTGTTGCACCCGCGTGCGCAGTTCCTGCAGGGTTGTCTCTGCATCCATGGTTTGCTTCTTCCGCGATGGTCAGGTGCGAGCCGTGAGCCGTTCCCGCCGCTGCTGTCGTTCCCGACGGATCTGTTCGCTGAGGGAGACGGCCGGCCCGCCCCGCATGACGTTGATGATTTCGGCCATGATGCAGACCGCGATCTCCGCGGGCGTCTGCGCGCCGATGTCCAGGCCGATGGGGGCGTAGACCCGGTCGAACTTTTCCGGCGGGATGCCTTGTTCGCTTTCCAGCAGTTGGAAGACCGCCCGGATGCGTCGCTGGCTGCCGATCATGCCGATGTAGGCCAGGGGGTCGTCCAGCACCTCCACCAGGCAGTCCACGTCGTGTTGATGTCCCCGGGTCACCAGCACGATGTAGGTATGCTCGTCCAGCATCCCCTGTTCCCGCAGCTTGCGCAGTTCGGGGCGGAAGGGGCCGGCGATGACCTGGTCCGCGGTGGGGAAGCGGGCGGGGTGGGCGTATTGGGGCCGGTCGTCCAGCACCGTGACCTGGAAGTCACAGAGTTTGCCCATGGCGGCCAGGGGCACCGCGATGTGGCCGGCGCCCACGATGAGCAGGTGGGGCGGCTGGGCCTGGACTTCGGCAAAGATCTGGACGCTCCCCTCGGCGTCCCGATAGCGCAGATGCCGATGCTGGCGAGCGGCCAGGGCCTGGCGGGCATCCGCGTACACCTGGTCGGCCAGCTCGCCCAGGCCCAGGTCTCCCACCACCCCACGGGCCGGGTCACTCCAGAGGAGGCAGTGGCGACCGACCGCGTCGGCATAGCGTCCCTCGCCGTGGGTCACACTGAGCAGGACGACAGACTCGTGGTGGCGCAGGGCGTTCAGCAGCGCCTGCAAGATCGGTTGGTTCATGATGCAACGGGTGGTATCAGTTGGCCGCGGATGGGGCGGCTTCGGTGGTGGATACGTCGCCAGTCTGCGGACGCCAGGGCTCGACAAAGACGTTCATGATGCCGCCGCAGACACCCAGGCTGTTCATGGAGATCTCCTCGGTCAGGTCCACCTGGACGTTGCGGGGCTGGCCGTCCTGGATCACATCCAGCCCGACCCGGATGACGTCGGCCTCACCACAGCCGCCGCCGATGGTGCCCACATGCTGGCCGTAGGGGTGGATGATCATTTTGGCGCCGACCTCCCGGGGTACGGAACCCTTGACGTCGGTGATGGTGGCCACGGCGACGGTCAGGCCCTGGTCCAGTAGCTGCTGTAAATGTTGATAAATGGTGGCAGATGCCATACCTGCTCTACTCCCATGCCATGCTCAATCATCGTGGATGAAGTGGAGGATCCACAGATCTGGCGTTATCTGCGTCATCTGTGGCTGCAAACCATCTGTGGATCTCTTTTATCTTGTATCTTGCTTCAGTATACCACGACCTCCCGACCCCGCTGTGTCAGGGCGTTCCCATTTTCCGACCCTGGGATTTTCGGAGCTGCTCCTGCAGCGTCTGGTACTCGTCCGGTGTGTCCATGTCCCGCAGGATGGCGTCGCTTTCCACCGGGACGTAGACGATGTCCTGCCGGCGGCGCATGAGGGCCCGCAGGGTCTCCTCCGGTCCCAGGGCCAGCAGCTCCGGCCAGAGGACGGCGGGCAGGTAGAAGGGATGCCCTCGGCGCATGGCGTAGCTGGGCACCACCGGCTGATGGGGCGTCCGTTGGGCCTGTTCCACCACGGCCCGGATGATGTCCACCGGGATGTGGGGCTGATCGCCCAGGGCCAGCAGGGTCCCGGCCAGGGGCTCTCCTTGCTCCAACAGGTGGCGCACGCCGGCCTGGTAGGAGCTGAGCATTTCGCCCTGGCGATACTCTTCATTGTGGACCAGGTGGGCTGGCGTGTTGGCCAGGGCCTGGGCCACCTCCTCCCGGCGATGGCCCAGGACACAGACCACCGGTTCCGCGCCGGCGGCGGCCAGGTTTTGGACCACCGCCGCGATCACCGTGGTCTCTCCCCACGGCAGAAGCTGCTTGAGCTGGCCCATGCGTTGGCTGCGCCCCGCGGCCGCCACCACAGCCGCCACCCGGATGGGCGGATGGGACGATCTCATGGCAGCCACCTCGTCGCCCGGCTTCCGCTCACCGCTCCTGCTGCGCCCATCGGTCGATCAGCATCACCAGCCCGAAGCCCACCAACGCCAGGCCCAGGGCGTACAGGATCTCCAGGTTGAAAGCCCCCTGGACGGTCAGCGGCGGCAATATGTTGCGTTCCACGGTGGGCAGGATGGCCCCGTGGCGGTCGGTGATGAAGGCCACCGTCTCCTTCCACGGCCAGACCTTGCGCAGGCTGCCCAGCATCAGGCCGGTGAGAAGCGCCACCGTCGGGTCGTGATAGCGTTTGAAGAGCCATCCCAACACCTGGGCGAAACTCACCAGCCCCACGGCCGCGCCCATTCCCGCCAGGGCCAGGCTGACCAGATCTCGCTGGTTGACTGCACTGACGAAGAACTGGTACTTTCCCAACAGCACCAGGATGAACGAGCCGGAGATGCCCGGCAGGATCATGGCACAGATGGCCAGGGCGCCGCTCAGAAAGAGGAACCACCAGGTCTCTGGCGTCTGCACCGGCACCATGCCCACCAGCAGATAGGCGCCTACCATCCCCACCGCCAGGGAAAGCCAGAGGCCCGGCGTCCAGCGGCGGATCCGTTTGCTGACCGTGAAAACCGAGGCCAGCACCAGCCCGAAAAAGAAGCTCCACAGGAGGACAGGCTGGTGAAGCAGCAGCCATTCGATGCCGGGCGCCAGGGTCACCACGGCCAGGACAATCCCGGCCAGGATCGCGGCCAGGAAGGCCGCGTTGACCAGCTCCAGCGCCTGCCGAATCCGCAGGCCCAACACCGCCCGCACAAATTCTGGCCGGCCCACCATGCGGATGCTCTGGATCAGCTCCTCATAGATACCCAAAATAAAGGCCATGGTGCCGCCGGAAACGCCCGGCACCACATCGGCGCTGCCCATGAGGAATCCTCGGGCCACCAGACCCAGATAATCCAGCAGGGCCCGGGACCGGACCGGTCGGGCAGCTACACCCACCTTGGTTGCACTGGTTTCCATGGACATACTTCAGACAGGTTTCCTTTGTTTCTCGAAATTGGATTGCTCTGGCATGACAGCGGCCACGATACCCCAAGCGGGCCAAAATGGCAAGACCTATGGGCCATGGAGCACCGGGCCGTCCAGGCAGAGGAGTCGACCGTCGTGTTCACAGGCGCCACAGATGCCCACCGCGCAGCGCATGTAGGCTTCCCAGCTCAACTGGCAGGGCACGCCATAGCGGGCACCCAGGGCTTCCAGCGCGGCCAGCATGCCGTGGGGACCGCAGGCGTAGATGCCGTCCACCTGCCCCGCGGCCAGCAGGGGCTCCAGCGCGTCGGTGACCCGTCCCGGTTGGCCCAGGGAGCCGTCCTCCGTGGTGATCATTACCTGGTGGCGGGTCATGGTGCGGATGGCCGTGGCGTCCCCCTCGGGCACAGCCTGGAGGGGGATCTGTTCAAAGAGCTGGAAGTGATGGGCATAGAGCACGTCGGCCGCGGTGCGGGCGCCGATGATGGTGGTGATCTGGGGCGTCTGTCCACTTTGGGCGCGAGCCAGCCAGTAGAGGGGGGCCACGCCATAGCCGCCACCCACCAGGGCGATGTGTTGGTGGTGGGTGGGCACCTGGAAGCCCTGGCCGAAGGGCCCCCGGATCCAGATGCGGTCGCCGGCACGTTTTTCGTGTAGCAGGCCGGTGAAGGGACCCACCGCTGTGACCATCAGGGTCACCGGGTCGGCGTTGACCAGGGAGAAGGGCTTTTCATCAAAACGGGGGAGCCAGGCCATCACAAACTGGCCCGGGCGAGCGTCCAGGCGGGCATCCAGCACGAAGGTCTTGGTCCGGTAGTTGTCCCGGCGGATGGCCTGGATGGTGGCTGCCAGCGGCAGGTTGACATGTCCGGATAGGTCCATAAGTCTGCTTCGTCGCCTTTTCTAGAAACTCCGTATCATACCGATTGTCTTATCAAGAGGCATAGACCGCTTGCCCGGTATGGAAACCGGACCTGCGAAATCATGGGCGCCACCCTGGCTCATCGGTGGAGCCTTCTCTCACGCAGCGGGTCGCCGAGCCACGAAAATCACCGTCTGGGGGATGAGGGCCAGTGGAGCCAGCGGGCTATCCTCGGGCCATTCCTGGGCCACCAGGGCCGGATCCGGCGGCGGTTCCAACAGGTGGAGCAGCTGAAAGCCTGCCCCGTGGATGGTGTCCAGCCAGGCAGAGAGGGGGCGATGGTAGGTCTGCATGGGTACCTGCTCCACACCGAAGCGCCAGTGCAAGCCCTCCGCCTGGAAGTAGCTGCGCACCGGGTAGCTGACCATCTCCTGCTCCTCGACGTCGAAGAAACAGTTGCGAAAGGGATGGTCCAGGCTGAAGATGAGCCGTCCCCCTGGGCGCAACAGGCGATGGCAGGCAGCCAGGCAGGAGTCGACCTCCGCCACGTAGTGCAGGGCGTAGATGCTCAGGATCAGGTCCCAGGTAGCGTCGGGCAATCCCTCCAGGGCCTCCATGGCCGCCCGGAGGAACCGTACCGGTACGCCGACCTCCTGGGCCAGCGCCCGGGCCGCGGCCACCTGCGCGTCGCTGATGTCCACGCCGGTGACCTCTGCCCCCTGGCGTGCCAGGGCCACGCTGATGTGGCCGCCGCCGCAACCCAGCTCCAGAATGCGCTTCCCCTGCACCGGACCCAGCAGCCGGACCTGCTCTTCGTCCGGTCCCCACGGCCCATAGTGGATCGGCACATCGGTGCGCTGGTAGCGCGCCAGATAGTCCGGGCTGGCCCGATTCCAGGCCGCCCGCGGGTCCATCTCGCCCCCTTGCATGGCGTTTACACCGGCCTTTCCCAATTCTTCCAAAGTCCCGGCTGATGTTATCCTGATACCATCACCGCCGTCAAACCTGGGGGGAGATGGAGGGACCGGGAAGCGGTTCTCGTAGGGGCGGCGACAATGCGCAGCTGCGAGCTGCGCCTACTGTGGGGCGACCATGTTCTTGTGTGGGGGGGCATGCCCCAACCGCATACCCGCCTGCCTGTAAAATCTGTGTCATCTGTGGACGAAGACAAGCTACCAGGATCCTGAATTCCTGTGTCAGAAAGGGGGAGCCATGAACTTTGAATTTGCCACCGCCACCCGCATCCTGTTTGGACCTGGGGTACTGGAGGCGGGGATCGACGCGGCGGCCGGGTTGGGGGCGCGGGCCCTGGTGGTGACCGGCCGCCATACGGAGCGGGCCATCCCGCTGCTGGATGGGCTCCAGGCCCGGGGTGTGGAGAGCCAGGTCTTTCCCATCTCTGGGGAGCCGGACGTTCGCCAGGTGCAGGAAGGGGTGGCGGAGGCCCGCCGGTTCAAGGCTGCCTTCGTGGTGGGGATGGGCGGCGGCAGCGCCATCGATGCAGGCAAGGCCATCGCCGCTTTGCTCACCAATCCGGGCGATCCCCTGGATTACCTGGAGGTGGTGGGGCGGGGTCAGCCCCTTCAAGAGCCCTCCGCCCCCTTTGTGGCCATCCCCACCACGGCCGGCACCGGCGCGGAGGTGACCCGGAACGCGGTGCTGGCCGTCCCCGCGGAGCGGGTGAAGGTCAGCCTGCGCAGCCCCCACATGCTACCCCGGCTGGCCGTGGTCGACCCCATGCTCACCCTCTCCCTGCCCCCTGCCGTGACCGCCAGTACCGGCCTGGACGCTCTGACCCAATGCCTGGAGCCCTTCGTTTCCATCCAGGCCAATCCGCTGACCGATGCCATCGCCCGGCTGGGGCTCCAGCGGGCGGCCCGTTCCCTGCGGCGGGCATACAGCCACGGCGAGGATGCGTCGGCCCGGGAGGACATGGCACTGGCCAGCCTCTGCGGCGGCCTGGCCCTGGCCAACGCCAGGCTGGGCGCGGTGCATGGCCTGGCCGGTGTCCTTGGCGGCATGTTTCCCATCCCCCATGGCGTCATCTGCGCCCGGCTCCTGCCCCTGGTCATGGAGGTGAACCTCCGTGCCCTGGCCCAGCGCCAGCCAGATTCGCCCATCCGGGCCCGCTACGACGAGGTGGCCCGGATCCTCACGGGCAACCCGGCGGCCGACGCGGCTGACGGTGTGGCCTGGGTGGAGGCCCTCTGCGCGGATCTGCAGGTGCCTTCCCTGGGCGCACCCAACTGGACGCCTGGGCTTGGGGTGGCGGACATTCCCGCGGTGGTGGAGAAAGCCCAGCGTTCCAGCAGTATGAAGGGCAACCCCCTGCCGCTGACCGATGAGGAACTGGCCGAGATTCTGTCCCGCGCCCTGTAGCGCCGGCGGATTTAACGAGGTGGGGGGAGGGCAGCATCCTCAGGGGGGAGGGGCAGCGGCATTGCCACCGCGTCGTCCATCATCGGCGGCAGCCGATACGCCTGGCCGTCCTGATCGCAAAAGTAGAGGCGGGAGGGGGAAGGTTGGCGTCCGTGACCGTCGGCCCACAGGGCGTAGAAGCCAGGGTGGGCCTGGAGGGGACGGCGGACGTAGGTGTGGTTGTAGGGGCTGTGATGGGTGATCTGGCGCGCCAGGGTCCAGCTCCGCCCCTGATCGTGGCTGAGCCACATGCCCACCTCACCACCCGGGTTGTACGGTTGGGGGCCGGGCAGGGCCGGCGCGATGATCCGCCACCGGTCGGGCGCCTCCAGGTAGAGGGAGCCCATGTCGTAGTTGCTGTCCGACTGGAAGACGGGCCGGATCTCCCAGTCGCTGCCGGTCCAGCGGGCCGTATGCCAGATGCGGGGGCCATCTTCGGGGCCGGGCCTGTACCCGCCGCTGGTCAGGTAGAGGATGACAGGGTGGCCCGCGTCGTCGAGCTGGATATCCTTGAGGTAGACGTTGCGCCCCTCCGCCTGGTAGTCGTGGACCAGGGCCGGGTTATGGGCCGCGGTCAGGGGAAGCTCCAGGCGCCGGCCGTCGGCCGAGTGCCAGGTTTCTCCCAGATCGTCGCTGGCCATGTAATAAAGGTTGGTGCGCCAGTTCAGGCCCTTGCCAGCCGGGTGCATGTTGAAGGCAGTGGCCAGCCGGCCATGCTGGAAGGTACTGATCTGGTAGTGTCCCTCTTCGATGGCGGCCAGGCGTCGCTGCTCCCAGACCATGCCATCCCGGCTGCGCAACGTGAAGAGGGTCCGGATCGCGGGGTCCCGATAGCGGGTGAAGCAGCCCACAAACCCGCCGTCGGGCACCGTGGCCATCTGCAGGTAGGAGAAGTTGTCCACGGGCGTTGATTCCCCGCCTGGGTTCTGCCAGCGGGCTGCCACCGGCTGGAAGGCGTCGATGTCATAGGGCCGCAGGCTGCGGTGGATGAAGGACGGACGGCTGCGGCCGTGGGAGGTGGAGAAGATCCAGAGATGCCCCTCCCTGTCCACAGCCAGCACCGGGTTGTCGTGGGCGTCAGCTGTCCCTTTGTCCAGCAGGATGGTGGGCCTGGGCACCAGGCCGCTCCCATGGTCGAAGTAGGAGACCATGTGGAGCAAGAAGCCGGGACGGGGTCGCTCCAGCTGGCGTCCTTCCCGCAGATCTTCCGCCGTGTAGCCCAGATGGCTGTTGGCCGTGGTCCCCCCGTAACAGAAGAAAGTCTTCTCCACAGCTGGACAGTAGACGGCGAAGGGGCTGTGCTTGGCGCAGTAGGTGCCCAGGCCGCCGCTGTACTTGAAGACATACTCGTCGCCGGTGGGCTGGTTCATGTACCAGATGCCCCGGTAGCCGTCCGCCTTCGCGTTGAGGGTTATCATGCTGCTAACGATGGGGGCTCACCCGGTGGGCCAGTTGTCTTCCTTGGCCAGGTTGCGCCCGATCATGGAATATTGCTCCAGTTCGTAGACCACGCCGTTGGCTGGGGCCGACAGGTCGGAGAGCCAGAAGACGATGTGCGCGGCCACTTCCTCTGGGGCCAACAGGCGGCCGGTGGGCGCGTAGGTCTTGGGCACGTGCTTTTCCCAGCCGGGCGGCAGGCCCTCCCGCTGTTTCAGGGCAATTTCGTTGGGGGTGGCCACCCAGCCCACGTTCAGGTGGTTGATGCGGATGCGCTCCTCGGCCAGGGCGTTGGCCAGGTTGCGGGACATGGTGGCCAGGCCGCCTTTGGCCGCGGAGTAGGCCAGCAGGTTGGGCTCGCCGGCCAGGGCATTGACCGAGCCGATGTTCACCACCGCACCGCCCCCCTGCCGGCGAAAGTGGGGCACCGCGGCCCGGATGATGAGCAGCGGCGCGCGTAGATTCACCGCCACGATGCGGTCGAAGGTAGCGGCGTCGGTGGTCTCCAGGTTGCTGCGGGTGGTCAGCGCGGCGTTGTTCACCACGCCGTCCAGGCGGCCGAAGTGGGCCACCGCTGCGGCCACCACCCCTTCACAGTGGGCCGGATCGCCCAGGTCGCCGATGTAGTAGTGGCTGTCGCCGCCCAACTCCCGGCAGACCGCCCGGGCCCGCTCTTCGTCGCGACCGTGCACAAAGACCCGGGCCCCCTCGGCCACGCAACGCCGGGCGGTGGCCTCGCCGATGCCTGTGGTGGAGCCGGTCACCAGGATGACTTTCCCCTGCAACAATGGTTCAGCCACGTCTTCATCTCCCCCCAAATTTTACCAACAACCCAATCTTCAATCTTCAATTTTCAACCTTCAACCCTCATCGCAGGGACGGCGCCACCCAACGGTGGGTAGAGGCGCCCTGATAGAGGGCCTCCATCACCGCGCTGCGCACCGCGGCCTCCTGCGCGCCGACCAGGGGCACGTCGGGCTTGCCCACCACCGCGTCCAGGAAGAGCTCGAAGGCATGGGGCCAGGGCTCGGGCAGGTCGGTCCAGGGCTGTTCGCCATCGGCGCCGGGCACATGGCTGCTCTTGAAGTAGAGCTGGCCGTTGCTGACGTAGGCATGGCCCTCGGTGCCGCTCAGGATCAGGTTCACCGGATGGGCCACGTCCACCCAGCCCGCGGCCAGGCTGCCCACGGTGCCATCTCCGAACTCCAGCAACCCCTCGCCGTACTCGTCGCAGTCGCCGTAGCGGCCGGTGGCCACGTGGACGCTGGCTGTGACCTGGCGCACATCTTCCCCCAGCAGCCAGAGCATGATGTCCAGGGAATGGGTGCCCAGATCACCGAAGGCACCCACGCCTGCCTGGGCGGGGTCAGTCATCCAGAGCCATTCGGGCGTGAACCAGTCGCCCAGGGAGCCACTGTGGCAGTTGCTGTGGCGCAGGCGGGTGATGCGGCCGAAGTGGCCCTGTTCAATCTGTTCTTTCAGGAAGCGGTGGACCGGATTTCCCCGCTGGAAGTAGCCCGTCTGGAAGAGGACGCCGGCCCGGTCGATGGCGTCGGCCATGGCGTAGGCATCGGCTGCGCCCATGCCCAGGGGCTTCTCCACGAAGAGGTGCTTCCCGGCGGCCGCCGCGGCCAGCACCAGGGGCTCGTGGCGGTTCGTCTCGGAGCAGATGATGACGGCCTCGATCTGGTCGTCCGCCCAGATGGCGTCCACATCGGCGGCGGTGGCCGCGCCCAGTTCCGCGGCCCACTTCTCGGCCCGAGCCGGCTGGTGGTCCCAGACGGTCTTTACCTGCACATCGGAGCGGGCCTGAAGGCGTTTGACAAAACCGGGGGTGTGGATGTGGGCACACCCCACCAGGGCAAGCTGCTTCATGATGGAAAACTCCTGAAAGGGAGGTGATGGGTTGGTTTACCAGGAGAGGCCGGCTGCCTGCCAGACCTGTTGCATGGCGGTGGCGGTCTCCTGCACTGCCTGGTCAGGCGGCATCTCCCGCAGGCGCTGGCTGAAGGGCTCGGCCGTCACCGGCCCATCGTAGCCAATGGCCTGCAGGGTCTGCAGGAAGCCCACGATGTCCAGCACGCCGGTCTCGCCGGGTAGGGCCCGCACGTTGTCCACCTGTTCGTCGACCGGAATGCCCGCCGGCGCGTCGTTGACGTGGACCACCACCACGTCGTCGTTGGTCAGCTCCCGGACGTCATCCAGGGTGCCGTGGGAGGTGTAGAGGTGCCAGATGTCCAGAAGCAGGCCCACGTTGCCGGTGCCGATGGCCGCGGCCAGGGCGCGCATGCCTTCCAGGGTGTGGATGAAGCCATATTTGCGGGAGCGGCGCAGGGTCTTGGGGCCGATGAACTCCAGGCCGAAGCGACAGCCATACTCGCTCAGGATCTGGGCGATGGGGCGCAGCCGCTCCAGATGGAAGTGGAAGTTGGCCTGGAAATCCCGCTCATCATCGCAGGGAAGGATCCAGGTGGCGGTGCGCAGGCAGCCCAGCTCCTGGGCCAGGTTGGCCAGGGCGGGCAGCTGCTCCAGTCCGGCCCGCCAGGTGGCGGCATCCTGGCGGTAGTCCACAGGCAGGCCCCACGAGCCGGGCTGGACGCCGGCGGCGTCGAACAGGTCTCGGACGTAGGCGACGCCGTGGGCCTGGGCCAGCTCCGCCGCCTCGGTGATGGAAAAGTCGACGCCCTTGAAGCCATGTTGGCGGGCGTATTCCAGGGTCTCTGCCAGGGAGGCGCGGACCCCGATGGCGCCGGTGTTCAGGTTGGGAAACATGCGCAGGCTCCGTTTTCGGTCCATGGGCCCGGTCAGGCCAGATTCCACGGGCTGACCATGTTGCCCTGCTCGTCAAAACGCAGGGGCACTTCCTCGGCGATGGTCAGCCGGGGGTGCTCCAACACGGCCTGGCGCAGGCTGGGGCTGACCCAGAGATGGTCCAGGGTGAGGGTATCCCGGATGAAGGTCATGCCGGCCTGGTCGTGGGGGCGGGCACAGCCCCGCAGGGCTACCTGGAGGGCCCGGCGGTCATCGGCCATGGTGATGGGCATGCTCACCCGCCACATGCCGAAGATGCCGGAGGTGATGGCGTTGGTGTAGGTGGCGACCCAGTCGATCTTCTTCACCACCCGGGCCGTGGTGACGTTGGCCAGGCCCAGGCCGGCCACATTGCCGTGGGTCTCCTCGGTCAGGTCCAGCACGGCGATGACCGCGATGTCCACGTTGCCGAAGTTCTCCGGCTGGCGGGGGATCATCAGGCGGCCGATGATGTTGGTGTCCATGCCCGTGCCGCTGATGTTTTTGCCCAGGTTGCGCACCACCAGCACGTCGATCTCCGGGAAGGGGAGGCTGGCCATGAGGGCCTTGGCCTTCTCCAGGAGGGCCGCCTCCTTGGGGCCGCCTACCTCCGCCGCGGTGAGGCCCACCATCTCGGCCGTTTCGTCGTAGGCGTTTTCGATGGGGCAGATGGCGCCCACGAAGTTGGTGTTGGTTTCGTAGATGCGGGCCGCCGGAGCCAGGTATTTCTGGAAGTTGGCGCCGCCGCCCGCGTGCATGAGGGCCGCGCCGTGCTGTTTGCCCAGGCCGATGACGCACATCTTGGAGGGGCCGCTCTCCAGGTGGCTGCGGAAGTCGGTGTGGGGCTTGATGCGGCTGATCAGGATGGTGTGGTCCGCGGCCATGGAGTCCACACCCTGGTAGAGGGGTGGGCCATCGGGGATGCGGCCTATTTCTTTCACCTCCATGGTGGCCCGGATCTCCACGCCGGTGCTTTCTTCGGTGACGCCCAGCTCGGCCAGGAGTTCCTTCTGGCCTTCAGCCGTGGCGCCGCCGTGGCTGCCCATGGCCGGCACGATGTAGGGCTTCAGGCCCGCTTCCTTGAGCCGGTCCACCGCGGCCCGGACGATCTGGGGGAGGTTGGCGATGCCGCGGCTGCCCACGCCCACGGCCACGGTGTTGCCCGGCGTCATGCGGGCCAGCAGGCCGCTCTCCTCCAGCGCCCGGCGGGTAGCAG
This sequence comes from Litorilinea aerophila, assembly GCF_006569185.2. Classification (NCBI taxonomy): domain Bacteria; kingdom Bacillati; phylum Chloroflexota; class Caldilineae; order Caldilineales; family Caldilineaceae; genus Litorilinea; species Litorilinea aerophila. The sequence goes on from NZ_VIGC02000004.1 coordinate 143,244, forward strand.
CAGTCAGATCCTCGACCTTGGGCGCATCGAAGCGCTGGTCCACGGCCAGCAGGGTTTCAGGTAAAGTTGCCGGAAAGTTTAGCGTCTGAATTTGTTCCAACAGTTTCATGGTTGGTTGCTCCGTTTTGATTGTAGACCGAGATCAGGGGGCTCGACGTTTTACCGCCTGGACAATGGAGCGTAACACGTCTTCGAAGTTGTCGCCCACGGCCTTGAACTCGGTGCCGCTGATGACCAGGGGCGCGCCGAAGACCACAATTTGGGCGCCCATCTCCAGGGTCTGGAGGGCCTGCTCCACGGTCAGCCCGCCCACGGCCTGGACGGGGATCTCCACTGCCTCCAGCACCGCGGGCAGGTCGTCCAGGGGGCTGAGGCCGGGGATCATGTTGCGCTCGTCGAAGCCGGTGTGGACGATGATGTAATCCACGCCCAGTTCCTGGGCCTCCCGGGCCCGGCGGGGCTTGTCCGGGCAGAGCATGACGTCGCACATCACCTGGCCGCCGTAGCGGCGGGCCATCTTGACCTGTTCGATGATGCTGGCGTCGTGGGCCTGACCCATGACCACCGTCATGTTGGCCCCGGCCTTGAACATCATCTCCGCCTCCAGCCCGGCGCCGTCCATGGTCTTCAGGTCGGCCACGATGGGCACTTGGGGGAAGTGGGCGCGCAGGGCCCGGACGCAGCGCAGGCCCTCGGCCAGGATGAGGGGCGTACCGGCTTCCAGCCAGTCCACCCCGGCCCGGACCGCGGCGTGGGCCAGCTCCAGGGCTTCGTCGATGGTGGTCACATCCAGGGAGACCTGGATGATGGGATTCTGGGGCATGATGGTCCTTCACTCCAGTTCTGCTTCGGCGAAGACGGCGGCCACGTCCACCGCGAATCCTGGCAGCAGGACAGAAGTGGCCTGATCTCCTTCGCCAAACTCACCGTGTACCCGATACGCCTGGTCGCTCAGGGTAAGGACCAGGATCTGCCTGGCCGATGGATCCACAATCCAGTATTCGGGGATGCCCGCCTGGGCGTACTCCCGACGCTTGATGACCTGATCACGACGGCGATCATCCGGGCTGATCACCTCCATGACCAGATCGGCTCCGTCCCAGTAGTGTTCGCCCCGCCGATGGTCGTGCTCCTTGAGCATGAACAGGATGTCTGGCTCCCGGTACTTCCCAGGCCAGAGGCGCATGCGCATGGGGGCCACCAGAACGGTACCCAACTGCCGGGCCTTGACAAAAGAGCGAAGCCACTGAAAGAGCGCGATGACCAGCAGTTGATGCGACTGAGTCGGCATGGGCAATACTTCCAGGTGGCCGTGGGAGAATTCGACCAGTCGGTTGGTCTGGAGGGATAGATACTCCTCCTCGCTCCAGTTGCCCTGGGAGGGAAATAATTCGGCGATCTCCCAGGTGGGTTCGGTTTGGGGATCAGCTGCCGCATTTCGACGCGCCATGGATGCCTCCTGGCGGCTCAAGCCCGCCCCTATCCGCTGATCTGCAACACCGATTTGACGTTGTCGCCCCGCTCCATGGCGTGAAAGGCCTCCTCCCACTCCGTCAGGGGGTAGACGCCGCCGATGACCGGTCCCAGGTTGATCTGGCCGGTGGAGAGCAGGCCCAGGGCTCGCTCCCAGGTGGGGTAGGTGTGGCTGAAGGAGCCCTGCAGGGTGACGGCCTTGCCCACCAGGGGGTCCAGGCTGAAGTCCAGGGGTTGGGGCCCCCAGCCGATCTTGGTGATGCGGCCGTTGGGGCGGACCAGCTCCAGGGACTGTTGCAGGGCCCGGCTGACCCCGGTGCAGTCCACCACCAGGTCGGCGCCAAAGCCATCGCCCAGGGAGCGAATGAGGGCCACCGGGTCGTCCCGCTGGATGTTGAGGACGTAGTGGGCGCCTAGCTCCTCGGCCACCTCCAGGCGGTGTTGGTCCACGTCGGTGCCCAGCACCACGAGAGTCCCGGCGCCCCGCAGACGGGCGATCTGGAGGGCCATGATGCCGATAGGGCCGGGCCCCTGGATCACCACCAGATCACCGGGCTTCATGGCGGTCTTCTCCACCAGGGCGTTGTAGGCCACGCAGATGGGCTCGGTGAGTGCAGCGTGTTCAAAGGGGACATTGTCCGGGATGCGGTGGAGGATTTGCGGGCGGGCCACCACGTAGCGGGTGAAGGCGCCGTCGGCCAGGGCCCCGTAGCCCAGGCGATGGGGGCAGAGGTTATAGTTGCCGCTCAGGCAGTAGACACATTGGCCACATACGGCCGCCGCGGTCTCACAGGCCACCCGGTCGCCCACCTGAAAGCCGGTGACGCCTTCGCCCACTTCGGCCACCACGCCGCAAAATTCATGGCCCAGGATGAGGGGAAGCTTGATGGCCCAACTGTGATTTTCCCGCCACATGTGAAGGTCGCTGCCGCAGACGCCGGCCGCCTTCACTTCCAGGAGCACCTGACCGGGGCCGGGGCGTGGCTCCGGCACTTCCCGGATTTCCACATCGCCGTCGTGGTTGCCGAATTTGACCAATGCCTGCATGGGAGATCGCTCCTGCTCCAGTCGGGGGATGCTATGGGAAAATGGATGGGTTGATGGGTGTGCACCGCCGGATGGTTCGCCCGACTCATGGACAGGAACATGGACAGCCGGGCAGCAAGTTTTCCAGGGTGGAACCACCTTCAAATGGTCCCACCATTCGGTGGTTTTGTCAACCTGGGCAGCGTTTTAGAAGTACGATGAGGTTCGGTTGCCGGGTTTCGTTCCAGTTTGACACCTGCCCCAAATGCCATTATGGTATACTCTTCCTGCAGCGAACCTTTGTCCAGGGCATTACCCTCACCGGCATCAAAGGCTAAGCATCAAAGGCGAAAAGGAATAACATCATGTCCGACCAACCGTTACGCCTGGCCCTCATCGGCTGTGGCGGCATCGCCCGGCGCCACGTTCTGGCCATGAAGGACCTGCAACAGCGGGGGCTGGGCGGCTTTGAGATCACCGCCGTCTGCGACGCCAACGTGGAGAATGCCCAGGAGCTGGCCGAGTTGCTCAACCAGGAGCTGGGACACACGCCGACCGTCTACACCCACCACGCCGAGCTCCTGGACCGGGAACCGCTGGATGGCGCCGATCTCTGCCTGCCCCACGGCCTGCACCATTCCATCGCCACCGACTGCATGGAGGCCGGCGTCCATGTGCTCTGCGAAAAGCCCATCGGCGTCACCATCAAGGCCGGCCGGCGCATGGCCGAGGCCGCCGAGCGCACCGGCCGCATCCTCTCCATTGCCGTCCCCCATCGCCGCCAGCCCGGCCAGCGCACCGTCCACTGGCTGCTCAACCAATCGGGGTTGATCGGCGAGCCCCTGACCTTCTTCCACCACTACAGCCGCCCCCCAGAAGCACGCACAGACAGCGGCCCCCTGCCGCCCCGGGTCCTCTGGCGGCGGGATCGGCTCATGTCCGGCGGCGGGATGACCCTGGACAGCGGCTTCCACTACTGCGACAGCATGCGCTACTTCCTGGGCGACGTGGAAAAGGTCTATGCGGAGATGCGGGAGATCCGCTCGGGCCAGGTGCGCTCTGTGCAGGAGCACCCGGAAGACACCATCTTCGTCACCCTGACCTTCAAGAGCGGCGTGGTGGGCAACTGGGCGTGGAGCGTGGCTGCGCCCGGCCAGTCCCACTGCAACGTGGTCTTCCACGGCAGCAAGGGCTCTCTGGAGGATACCACCGACAGCCGCTTCCGCATCTTTCACCTCTTCGAACGCAAGCCCGGCCAGCGGGAAAGTGGTCGGGTCACCCTGGACGACGGCACTACCTACACCCTGGCCCAGGTGGAAGAGATGTACCGGGCCTCCCTCAGCCCGGAGGAAGCCCAGCGGCTCTTCCCCGGCGGCGCCGACGACGGCTTCGCCATCGAGATCTGGGAGTTTATCGAATTGCTCCAGGGCAAGCGCACCCGACCCGAGGTGGACGCATGGGAAGGACTGCGCTCCCTGGCCCTCGGCGACGCCATCTATGAGTCCGCCTACACCGGGGACGTGGTTTACGTGGAGGATGTGCTCACCGGAAAGCGGGGCACCTTCCAGGCGCCCATCGACGAACATTGGGGGTTGTGAGATGAAACTGGGTGTGGATGTCTTCAGCCTGCGTTTCAACGACTGGAACGCCTTCCAGCTCCTGGACTACTGCCACCGCATCGGGCTGGAAGTGGTCCATTTCTCCGATCTGGAGCCCTTCGAAAGCCTGGAGGCCGACTACCTGCGGCAGGTCAAGGCCCGGGCCGACGAACTGGGCATGGCCATCGAGGTGGGGATGGGCTCCATCTGCCCCACCTCCACCACCTTCTCCGACGCCCGGGGCACCGCCGTGGAGCAACTCACCCAGATGCTCCACCTGGCTCACACCCTGGGTTCACCGGCGGTGCGCTGCTACCTGGGCTCCAACGCGGACCGTCGTACCGAACTGCCCCTGCGGGCCCACGTGGAGGCTACCATCGCCACCTGCCGGGCCGTGCGGGATGTGGCCATGGAGCTGGGCGTTAAAATCGCCATCGAAAACCACGCCGGCGACCTCCAGGGTCGGGAGCTGCGGGCCCTCATCGAGGAGGCCGGGCCCGAGTTCGTGGGCGCGTGCATCGATGCAGGCAACCCCCTGTGGGTGGGGGAGAGCCCCTTCGTCACCCTGGAGCACCTGGCCCCCTACGTCCTCATGAGCCACATCCGGGACACCGCGGTCTGGCCTCACCCGGAGGGCGCTGTGGTTCAGTGGGTGGCCATGGGCGACGGCACCATCGGCATCCAGGAGTGGGCCCGGCGCTACCGGGAACTCTGCCCCCACACCCATTTCACCCTGGAGATCATCACCAGCCTGCCGCCCCGGGTGCTCAACTATCTGGACCCATCCTACTGGGAGGTCTACCCGGAGACGCCGGCCGCAGAGTTTGCCCGCTTCCTGGCGCTGGTGCAACGGGGCCGTCCCTACACCGAACCGGTCCTGACCGCCTCCTGGGCCGACCTGCCGCCGGAATACCGGGCCGCGCTGGCCGTGCAGCAGCAACGCCAACTGGAGAAGAGTGTGGCGTTCTGCCGCCATGTCTTGAATATTTGAGACCGGACGTGGATGCCACTTCGCAAGACAGTCGGTGGCAGCCGTTGCCGGTCACGCTGTGGCCGGCGTCAATCGAGCGAAATGGAAACCTCCCGGCCCTCCCGCTGGCTGCGGTAGATGCCGTCCAGGATGGCCATCACCTGGAGGGATTGTTCGGCCGGCACCGGTGAGGGCGCGCCCGTGGCCACCGCGCGGGCAAACTCCACACACTCCAGTGCATGGGGCTCCATGGTATCCCGAGTCAGCTTCAGCGTCCGGTTGTAGAACTGCCGGGTCTGGTAGTTGGTGGAGAGGAACTCCCCCTTGGGCCAGTGGCAGCCGCCTTCGGTGCCGTAGAGCCACATCTGCATGTCCTCCCCTTCGATGTCATGATGCAGGAGCCAGCTCACCTCCAGCACCAGGGTGGCGCCGTTCTCGAAGCGCACGAACGCGGCCGCGTAATCTTCCACGTCAAATTCGGGCGGGATGGGCGTGCCCGTCCAGGCGGCAAAGGCCCCTTTGTGATGGGCCAGGGGGGCTCGGGCCACGCCAGTGACGGCCACCGGTTTGGGGTTGCCCATGAGCCAGAGGGTCAGGTCCAGGATGTGGACGCCGATGTCGATGCAGGGACCGCCGCCGCTGTGCTGCTGGAGGATGAAGCTGGGCGAGGGGATGAAGCCGTTGCGCCGTAGCATCCATCCCCGGGCATGGTAGATGTCGCCCAGGACGCCGGTCTCGATCTCCCGCTTCATGGCCTGGGAGATGCCCTTGAAGCGGAAGTGCTGGGCGGTCATCAGTAGCTTGCCCGCCCGATTCCGGGCCTCGATCATCTGGCGGATCTCCTGGGGCGTGGGCGCCAGGGGCTTCTCGCAGATCACATGCTTGCCTGCGTTCAGCGCCGCGATGGCCAGGGGCGCATGGTAGCGGTTGGGCGTGCAGATGTCCACAATGTCGATGTCCGGGTCGTTGAAAATGTCGGCCGGGTCGGTGGACAGTCGGCCCACGCCGTGGAGTTTTCCCCACTCCTCCAGGACGGCGGCGTTGATGTCGCTGCCGGCGATGACCTCCGCGTGTTCCGACGCGGCCCAGCCGGGCATGTGGGTCCGTGCGATGCCGCCCACCCCAATTACGCCCACTTTCAGCGTACCTGCCATGGTGATGCCTCCTTGTTCATGCTCATTTTTGAACAGCCGTAGGTCACGCATCCCTGCGTGACATGGCTTCCCGTTACGTTTGGTGCGGATGTCCGGCCAGGAGACCGGACCTACCCATCCGGGTTCATCTGTGAAATCTGTGGTTTCTGCCGTGGCGTCATCGGTGGAGCAAATAGTAGGCCGCGATGCCGAAGGCGATGGCCACGTTCAGGGATTCTTTTACGCCGTGCATGGGAATGCAGCAGATCTGATCGCACAGGGACAGGATGCCCGGGTCGACGCCAGTGACCTCGTTGCCCACCACCAGGGCCAGCCGGGACGGTGGACCCTCGGCCGTGGATGGGCTCTCGAAGAGGGAGACGGCCCCGGGGCTGCTCTCCAGCGCCCAGAGCCGATACCCCTGATCCTGGAGGGAACGGGCCAGGGCCACACCGTTCGGGCCATAGGCCCAGGACACGCTCCGCTCGGCACCCAGGGCGGTTTTGGCCAGGCGGGGCTGCTCGGGCGTGGGCGTGATCCCGGCCAGGTAGAGATGGTCCACGCCAGCGCCGTCGGCGGTGCGGAAGATGGAGCCCACATTGAAGACGCTGCGCAGGTTGTCCAGCAGGGCTACCAGGCGCAGGGGCCGGTCCCTGGCCTGTTTCCAGCTTCTTCGGGCTTCCGGTGCACGGGTGGCGGCCAGGGTCAGCGGCCCGCCACAGCGGGGACAGGACGACTGGGGGCCGTCCTGTGGGGTGGCGGGGAAGCGCAGGTCACAGGTGGGGCGACGGCACTGATAGAACCGGATCATGGGTGGGTCTGGTCGGCATTCCCGGGTACCGCCTGGAGGTAGCCGGCTTCCACCGCCCGGCGCACCAGCGCGTCCGCATATTCCCACAGGCGCCGGGAGCCCGCTGCGATGGCCGACACCCGCTGCTCTACCTGGCCCTGGTCTACGCCGTGGGCCTGCCAGGATTCGCCTTCGGTGTGGAAGTTGTGGAGCAGAGGCATCAGCCGATCCACCGCGTGGGCAAACTTGGCCTCGGCCGTTTCGCCGGCATCAAACTCCTGCCACAGGGCCTGCAGCTCCGCTGCCTGGTCCGCGGGGAGGAGGCCAAAGATGCGTTCGGCAGCAGCCGCCTCCCGCTCGGCCTGGTCCACCTTGCCGCTGGGGTCATAGGCGTAGGTGTCGCCGGCGTCGATCTCCACGATGTCGTGGACCAACAGCATTTTGAGCACCCGGCAGAGATCGACCGGCGCTTCGGCATACTCGGCCAGCACCAGGGCCATGACGGCAATGTGCCAGCTATGTTCGGCCGAGTTCTCCCGGCGTCGGCCGTCAATCAGGAGCGAGCGACGCTGGATGGCCTTGAGCCGGTCGATTTCCACCAGAAAGCGAATTTGGCGTTCCAGGCGTTCAGACATGGCGGGTGGATTGTCCACGGTGGACCTCCTTCAAGTCGAAATCCCGGTTGTGGTTAGCTGCGGTTGCGGATGAAATAGGCCTGCTGGACGACCTCCTCGATCTGCTCCACGGGCGCGTCGGCCAGTTCTAACAGCGCCTGATAGGGGTCGCCGGGCAGGTGGAAAAACTCGCCGAAGGCCGGCTCGGTCTTCATGCCCTGGGCCTTCATCTGGACGATGGTGTCCCGGGCCGACTCGCCGGCGAAGCGCAGAAGCTGGGCCTCGGCGACCAGATGGCGGTAGGCATTCTGCTCCTGGGTAGGTCGGGGCTGGCCGAAGATTTCGATGGGAAAGCGCCCATAAGTAAAGCGACAGACCATCGTGGGCAGGCCTCCGATCTCCTTCTCCTCCAGGGTAAATCCCTCATAGTCGCCGTACATGGCCGTGAGGATGTGCCGGAAACGAGGAAATTCGGCTTCCGGCACGTAGCAGATCAGGTCCAGGTCACTGCCAGGAACATCGATGCCCAATGGGATGGTGCCCACCAGGATCGGGTCATAGTCGGCCAGCACACTGAAAAGATCCAGCTCAATCAGGACACGGTAGGCATCTCGTTGCCGGTCATTTCCCTGTTGCAGATAGGCAATATTGTCCCACCACATGGCTTCTTCCTCCTCATCCCCATCAGGCCGGATGCGGCTGGCGCTCTCTCCTCCTGCTGCGCCTGGAATGGAAGTCTGGCCTCAACCTTTTGGGATCAGAATAAAGCATAAAGAAACGGCCCGGTCAAAGGCCGGGCCGTTCGGGAGGTGGAGATGGCGGGAGTCGAACCCGCGTCCGAGACATTCGTCCATAGACATCTACAGGCTTAGTCGCACTTTTGCTGTTTCGCCGGGCGGACTCCGTGCGACAGGATTCCTTTGCCCGGCTAGCCGATGGGTCTTAGGTCACCTTATCGGCGTCCAGTGACCGCAGCTCAACAGTCTATGGCGGCTACCGTCCGGCCTGAGAGCAGCACCGGTACGGGCCGAGACCCTGTATGAGAGGGTCTGGTGCCTTCACTTAGGCAGCCACCGCCGCAGGAGCAGCGTTGGCGAACCCGAAGTTGAAGACTTTGCCACTGTTGTTGGCATTTGTAGGTGTTGCGCCTTTTTAACGTAGTCGACGCTCTACGGCCTGCAGTCTATGAACAGCCTGCCCCGTCGAAACCGGTCATCCCCATGTGCCTCCATCTTAGCACAAATGGGCGGCTTTGTAAAGCAAAATCGGGCCTGCCCGTGTTAGACTATTGTTAGATCTTATGACAAGTGCTGGCCGGTCTGCTGGCCCGCTGGGGCGAGACCGCGCTTGGGAATGCTTGTGACCTGTCCCCATCGAATTTCCATGGGATTTGCCGGATTTGCCAAAAAACGGGAAAGATCGTAGAAATAGAGGAAAAATGGACGGCGGGATTCGTCGTTCCAGCCTTCCCAGCGGAGGAACAGGCCTCAGGCCTGGCATCGGGCCTACCGTAGATTCACAGCCGATGAATTGTATATCCCAACGGGACAATATATCATGACCTCTTCCCCCCAACCCTACCATGTGGTAATTGTGGGCGGCGGCATCACCGGTCTGGCCGCCGCATACTTTCTCCTGACCCGCTCCAAGACCATGGACCTGCCACTTCAGTGTACCGTGCTGGAGAGTAGCTCCCGGGCCGGCGGCAAAGTCTATACCGAATTGGTGGACGGCTACGGCCCGGAGCCTTTCGTCATCGAAGCCGGCCCCGATTCCTTCCTGACCCAGAAACCATGGGCCCTGGAGTTGGCCCTCGAACTGGGCCTGGAAGAGCGCCTGTTGGGCACCAACGACGAGCGGCGCAAAACCTACGTGCTGTTGAAGGGGCAGCCGGTTCCCCTGCCTGAAGGGGTGGTGCTCATCGCCCCCACCCGCCTGCAGCCCTTCCTGGAGTCCCCCCTGATCTCCCCCCTGGGCAAACTGCGCATGGCCCTGGACCTGATCCTCCCGCCCAAACGGGGCAACGAGGACGAGTCCCTGGCCGATTTCATTCGCCGCCGGCTGGGGAAAGAGGCCCTGGACAAAATCGCGGAGCCGCTGCTGGCCGGCATCTACAACGCGGAGGCCGAGGAGCAGAGTCTCCTGGCCACCTTCCCCCGCCTTCGAGAGCTGGAGAAAAAACACGGCAGCCTGATCCGGGGGATGCTGGCAGGCCACCGGCAGCGCAGCGCCCCCAACCAGGAGGCCACCGGCCGCCCCCGCTCCGCCTTCATGAGCTTCCGCAACGGCACCCAGGAACTCATCGACGCGCTGGTCAAAGCCCTGCCGCCGGGCTGCCTGCGCCTCAAGAGCCCTGTCCAGGTGATGGGGCGTGAGCACGATGGCCGCTACCGCGTCTACAACCCCATCGACCCGCCCTTCATCGCCGACGCGGTGCTCATGACCACGCCCTCCCACGTCACCGGCCGGCTGGTGGCCAACCTGGCCCCCGATGCCACCTTCCAGTTGATGTATATCCGCTACGTGGACACCGGCACCATCTCCCTGGCCTACCGCCGGGAAGATGTGTCCCACCCCCTGGACGGGTTCGGGGTGGTGATTCCCCGCAGCGAGCGCCGGTCCATCAACGCCATCACCTGGACGTCCAGCAAGTTCAAGCACCGGGCGCCCGAGGGCTACGTTCTGCTGCGGGTCTTCTTCGGTGGGTCGCGCACGCCCCACATGATGGAGTTGGACGACGAGGAAATTTTGGCCACGGTGCGGCGGGAGCTGGGGGAGATCCTGGGCATCCAGGCAGCGCCTGTGTTCCACCGCATCTTCCGCTGGATCGAGGCCACGCCCCAGTATACTGTGGGGCATTTGAAGCGGGTGGAGACCATCGAGTCCGTGCTGCCCCGCAACCTCCTGGTCGCGGGCAGCCCCTACCGGGGCATCGGCCTGCCCGACTGCGTGCACCAGGCTCAACTGGCCGCGGAGAAGATCCTGGCCAACCTGGCCCGACAGGCACGCATCGGGCAGACCTCCATCCCGGCTCAGGCGCCCACCCAGGCCCGGGACAGGTAGTCGCTGAGGGTCAACAGCGCCAGGATGGCCAGCCAGACGAATCCAGTGCCGGCAAAGAGCCACGTCAGCCGGCTGCTGTAGCGGACGTGCATGAAGTAGAGGATCACCAGCAGTGCCTTGACCACGGCGATGGTCATGGCGACCGCGGCGCTCAGGGGCCCCAGGTCCACGTAGGCCACAGCCACCGTGACTACCAACAGGAGCATCAGGGCCGCGAAGATTCGCCAGTAGATCCGGGTGGTGTCGTGGGTCGCGTTCATCAGTGCCTCAGCAGGTAGAGCAGGGGAAAGAGGAAGATCCAGACGATATCGATGAAGTGCCAGTAGAGCCCCAGCACCTCGACGGGAGTGGGAGACTCATCGTACCAGCCCCGGTGGGCCAGCCAGCTCATCACCCCGACTGCCCCAATGCCCAGGATCAGGTGGAGGGCGTGTAGCCCGGTCATCACAAAGTAGAGCACGAAAAAGAGCTGGGCCACGTTCCCCTGGTCGCCCTCCCACACAAAGCCTGGGCCGGGGAAGAGATGTTCTCGAAACTCCAGCGAGTACTCCACCGCTTTGATCCCCAAAAAGACCAGCCCTAAGCCGGCCGTGGCCAGCAGCAGCCAGACCAGGCGCTGCCGCTGGCGTCGCGCGGCCGCATCCACGGCCAGAGCCATGGTCAGGCTGCTGGTGAGGAGGACTGCCGTGTTGACTGTGCCCAGGAGCACGTTCAGGTGGGTGCTGGCCTCCCGGAAGACCGGCGTATAGGCGGCACGGTAGACCAGAAACGCCACAATCAGCCCGCCGAAGAAGAGGACTTCCGTGGCCAGGAAGGTCCACATGCCCAACAGGCTGGCCTCATGCTCCTGCTCTTCCCGGCCGGTCTCGGCCTCCGGCTCGGCCATAGGGGAAACGGCGACAGTGCTGGTATCAGCCATGGTCTTCCTCCGGGGTGGCCCCCACGGTGCCCTGGGGCGTGTAGCTCAAATCTTCCGGGTTGTACTGGTAGGGCGGGGCCGTGACCACCACCGGCGCCTCGAAGTTGTGGGGCGGCGGCGGCGACGGGATCTGCCACTCCAGGCCGGTGGCCCGCCAGGGGTTGGCCCCGGCGATGGCGCCGTTGCGCATGGACCAGAAGAGGTAGAGCAGGGGCAGGATGTAGCCCACGGCCAGGATGGACGCGCCCGCGGTGGACATGACGTTCAGCACCTGATAGTAGGGGGCGTACTCGTAGTAGCGCCGGGGCATGCCCTCATAGCCCAGGATAAACTGGGGGAAGAAGGTCAGGTTGAAGCCCACAAAGATGATGATGGCCGCGGCCTTCCCCCACCCTTCGGGATACATCCGCCCGGAGATTTTGGGCCACCAGAAGTGGATGCCGCCCAGGTAGGCCATGATCATGCCGCCCACCATGATGTAGTGGAAGTGGGCCACCACGAAATAGGTGTCGGTCACGTGGACGTCGATGGGCAGGGTGGCCAGGAACAGGCCGGTCAGGCCGCCGATGGTAAACAGGCCGATGAAACCCAGGGCGTACAACATGGGCGTGTCCAGGGCGATGTTCCCCTTGTAGAGGGTGGCCGTCCAGTTGAACACCTTCACCGCCGAGGGGATGGCCACGATGAAGCTCAAAGCCGAGAAGATGAGGCCGGCGTAGATGGACTGCCCGCTCACGAACATGTGGTGTCCCCAGACCAGGAAGCCGAAGACGGCGATGGCCAGGCTGGAGGCCGCGATGAATTTGTAACCGTAGATGGGCTTGCGGGCGAAACAGGTGATGAGCTCGTTGATGACCCCCATGCCGGGCAAAATCATGATGTACACGGCCGGGTGGGAGTAGAACCAGAAGAGGTGCTGGAAGAGCAGGGGATCGCCGCCCAGGGCCGGGTCGAAGATGCCCACGCCCCACAGCCGTTCCACCGCCACCAGCAGGAGGGTGATGGCCAGGACCGGCGTCCCCAGGACCATGATCAGGGCCGTGGCGTACTGGGCCCACACGAAGAGGGGCAGTCGGAACCAGGTCATCCCGGGCGCCCGCAGCTTGTGCACGGTGACGATGATGTTGATGCCTGTGAAAATCGAGGAGAAGCCGGCAATGAAGATCCCCACCGCCATGGCGATGACGTAGCCGTTGGAGTAGGTGGTGCTGTAGGGCGTGTAGAAGGTCCAGCCCGTGTCCACACCGCCGGCAATCAGGGAAAAGAGGGCAAAGAGGCTGCCCAGCACGAAGACATACCAGCTGGCCAGGTTGAGCCGGGGGAAGGCCATGTCCTGGGCGCCGATCATGATGGGGACCAGAAAGTTGCCCAGGGTCGCCGGAATGGAGGGCACCAGGAAGAAGAAGATCATGATGGTGCCGTGCATGGTGAACAGCTTGTTATAGGTCTCCGGCAACATCAGATCCCCCTGGGGCGTCAACAGCTCCAGGCGGATGAGGGTGGCCGCCAACCCGCCGATGAAGAAGAAGCAGGTGATGGTGGCCAGGTAGAGCATGCCGATGCGCTTGTGGTCGGTGGTCAACAGCCAGGAGCGGGCCGTATAGCTGACGTTCAGGTAGGTGGGATGTCGTGCCAGCGTCGGCGACGTCACGGCCATGATGGTCTCCTCCTTCTACGTATCGTTCAGTTGCTGCCCGGGCTCTGCCCGCCGCTTTCCGCCGGGCTCCCTCCCAACGACTTGATGTACTCCAGCAGCGCGGCGAGCTGTTCCTCACTCACCTGGCCGGCGAAGGTGGGCATGATGGGGTTGTAGCCGGCTACCACCTGGGCGTTGGGGTTCAGGATGGACTCCCGGAGATATTGGGTATCCGCGGTCACGGTCTGGCCATCGGCCAGGGTGACCTCCCGGCCATAGAGCCCTACCAGCGAGGGCGCCGGCCCGCTGCCGTCCGCCAGGTGGCAGCTACTGCAGCCCAGGCTCTGGAAGAGCTGCGCCCCGGCTTCGGCCAGGGTGGCAGGCTGCCCGCCCCCAGCCGCCTGGCCCGATGCCTCTGGAATGGGCGCCGCACCGGTGATGGGCTGCCGGGTCAGCCACTCGGCGTACTGGCGGGGCTCCATCACGATGACCCGGCCCACCATGCGGGAATGTTCTGTGCCGCAAAATTCGGCACAGAAGAGGTCATAGCTGCCCGGCTCGGTGGCCTCAAACCAGGCGGTGGTGTAGTTCCCGGGCAACACGTCTCGCTTGACCCGGAACGCCGGGACGTAAAAGCTGTGAATCACATCTTCGGAAATCATGGTCAGGCGGATGGGGCGCCCCGCGGGCACGTGGAGTTCGTTGATCTCTCGCTGGCCTGTGGGGTGCTGGAACTTCCACATCCATTGCTTGCCCACCACGTAGATGTCCAGCCCGTCCGCCGGCAGCCGGTAGAGGTCCACGTACAGCCGCGCACCCCAGAAGAAGATCCCCAGGGCCAGCCCCAGGGGAATGACGATCCAGGTGACCTCCAGGGCCATGTTCTGGTGGAGGGCGCCGGCCCGGCTGGCCGGCGTGCCCCGCCGATACTTGACGGCAAAGTAGATGACCAGGGCGGCCACCGGCACGGCAAAGAGCAGAGCCAGGCCGATCAAGGTCAGGAAGAGCAGATCCACCCGGCCCGCGACGGTCGAAGCATCTTGAGGCAAAAATGGCAAGTTCCACATGATTCCTACCCGGCCTTCTCTCCGTGTACCACGTCCTCTTGCCCGGCGCCCCGATCCACCTGCCGGAAGCTTTCTTCTCCGGCGCCTCCCCGCTGAAACAGCACCAGCAGCAGGCCGCCCAGCCCCAGGACCGTCACCAACCCGGCCACCCGCAACACGTTGTTGATCAGCAGGCTGTAGCGGCCCGTGGCCGGATCGTAGTGATAACAGTAGAGGAGGACCTGATCGATGGGCGAACCAATCCGCCCCTCGGCGGCCTCCATCAACCCCAGGCGCAGATCCCGCTCCGGGTAGGTAAGCCCGAAAAAGTAGCGGGCCACCCGTCCGTCGGGCGTCAGCAGGACGATGCCGCTGGGATGGGCGTACTGATCCTGCTCCGGGTCGTAGCGATAGCGAAAGCCCACCGCCTGGGCCAGCCGCTGGATGGAGTCCTCTTCGCCCACCAGGAAGTGCCAGCCCCCTTCGCTGCCCGGCCGGCCGTAGGCCCACAGGTTCTGCTGTTTCACAGCCGCGGCCACCTGGGGGCTCTCGCCAGGGTCGATGCTGACTTCCACCACCTGAAACTCCTGACCGGCGGTGAACTTCAGGGGCTGCAGGCTTTCCACCAGCCCCTGGCGCACCAGCGAGCACAGGTTAGGACAGGTGAAGTAGCCCATCACCAGGATCACGGGCAGGTCGTGGAAGTACTCGGCCAGCGTCACCACCTGACCCGCTTCATCCCGAAAGGGCAAGTCCAGGGGTATGGGCTCATCCAGCCGCTGGTCGAAGCCGATTTCCTGCAGAACGTCATCCGCCGGTCCGCCATCCCAGGCCAGCGCCGGAACACCCCAGCCGCCTGCTGAGAGCGCCAGCCAGCTGGCCAGGAGCAGGCTCAGCAGACCATACCGTATCGCCTTCACGAATTTCCCCCTCGGTCCCCTTCACCGGCCGGGGGCTATCGGCCCCTGGCCGCCGGTGCTGTCCAGCCGGTAGGCCGGCCCCAGGCCAAATTGGGGCGGCGGTCCGTCCCGGGCGGGGAGGCCCTGCTCCACCAGCATCTCCATGGCCTGGGTGATGGGCACGTGGACGATGCCGGCCTCCCGATCCACCCAGCCGTAGCTGCCCAGCCGCTGGCTCTGCTCCTGGAGGTAGGCGTCCAGCTCCTGGGAGGGGGCGGCCACCAGGCCAGGCCCCGGGGCGGCTACCGGGGTGACCAGGGCCGGGGCCACCTGGGGACCGGCCGTCAAGGGCTGGTTGAGCCAGCCAGTCAGCAAAAGCCGGAGCAGCCCGTACACCAGCAGCAGGGTCAGCAGCACGGCCAGCCCAAAGAGGGCCACGGCCCGCACATCCGCATCGCGGACCTCGTAGGAGGCCCGTTCAGGAACGCCGCCGCTTGCCGGAGCCATCTCACGATTGTCCATGGGCTGTCCTCCCCTGGGATTTGCGGCCCGCCCTTGCTTCCCCATGCCCGGCCTGCTCCCGGGCCGGGGCGCCCGGCCCAAAGCGGGGAAGCAAGGGCCGCTGCGCCAGTTGCCACAGAAAGACCGCCAGCCAGATCCCCCCCATGGCCACGGGTGTGACCACATGCAGCCAGTGGAGGTGAAACTGACCCGGATAGAAGGCCGGGATCACCAGCCAGTAGAGGTAAACCAGGTCCATCCCCAACAGCCAGATGGCGATTCGGCTCAGCTTCTCCGGGCTGCGCCGGATCCGCCCGGACAGGAGCAGGGCGAAGGGCACGGCAAAGTGCCCCAGCAGCAGGAGGGCGCTCACCCACTGCCAGCCCCCCTCCAGCCGATCCAGAAAGTGGACCACCTCTTCGGGCAGGTTCGCCGACCAGATGATCAGATATTCAGCAAAGGTCAGGTAGGCCCACAACAACGTCATGGCCATGAAGAACTTGCCCAGGTCATCCCAGTGATCGGGCGTCAACACCCGGGCCAGGGGCTCCCGGTGGGCCAGCCGCTGCAGGACCACCAGGGTGAAGGCCAGCCCGGTCAGGGCCTGGGACGCCGCCACCACCATGCCGTAGATGGTGGAGTACCAGTGGGGCTCCAGGGACATGCCCCAGTCGATGGCGGCGAAGGTGACGGTCAGCCCGAAGAGGGCCAGGGCCGGCCCGCTGGAGCGCCGCAGCCGCTCCCCGATGGCTTCGGCCCGGTCCGGCTCCTCTTCCTGACGGCGGGCCTGGTGGTTAATCCAGAGGGAAACGGCGATCCAGATGGCAAAATAGAATAGACTGCGCCCGGTGAAGAAGGGCACGTTCAGGTAGGCCTGCTTGTGCTGCAGCAGGGGATCCGCGGCCACCGTTTCGGGCCGGGCCCAGGCATAGAGCCGCCCCAGCCCCGCGTACAGAGGAAGGAAGAGCACGGCCATCAGGACGGCCAGGCGAGCCGTCGTTTCCACGATGTTCCGGATCACAAAGCCCCAGCGGCCGCCGGTCATGTAGTAGATCAGGGCCCAGACCAGGCTGCCCAGGGTGATGCCCAGCCAGAAGAGGTAGGCAAAGAGGTAGGCCTGGAAAAACTGGTCGGGCGCCAGCCAGAGCCCCAGCAGGCAGAGCAGGGCGCCCACACCACCCGTGGCCAGGGCCTGGCGCCGAAGTCGTTGAAATGTGGGGTCAGCTGTCAGGTCCGAGGCAGCTCGTCGCTCCATGGTCTGTTCCCCTGGTTTCTCCATCACGCTTCACCCGTCACGGTTGGCTTTGGACCGGCTCCGCCAGCAGTTGTTGCCGGATCTCCGGCGGCAGTTCTTCGACGGACACGTGCTGGCTCAGCTGCAGAGCCCGGATGTAGGCCACAATGGCCCAGCGGTCGTCGGGCTGGATGCGATCGCCGTAGCTGTACATGGTCCCAAATCCGTTGGTGATGACATTAAACAGATAGCCCGGCGGCAGGTTGCGCAGCCGGTCCGAGTGAAAGGACGGGGGGTGCTTCAATCCTCGACGCACGATCATGCCGTCGCCGCTGCCGTCGTAGCCGTGGCAGGGGGAGCAGAAGATGTTGTACCGTTCCTGTCCCCGCTGCAACACTTCCAGGGTCACGGGGAAGGGGAAGAGCTCGGCCGGTGCTCCCTCCATCCGTCCCGTGTAGCGCAGGGTGTCGGTGTAGGCCAGACCCCGGGCCACGGTATGGGGCACCAGCGGTCGGGCAGCGGCGCCGTCGTCAAAGAAGGTGCTGGCCGCCAGGGGCTCGTAACGGGGCTGGGCCCGCATGCGGCCGGCACATCCGGTCAGCAGCAACCCGGCCAGCAGCAGCCCGGCCAAGATCGGTCCAACCCAGAGGGACGCGTGGGGCGTCCCTTCCAGCTGTGAAATCTGTGGTTTCTGCAGTGGACTCATCCGTTTCTTCACGGCTCCACCTCGAACACGCCACGGGCGCCCAGGGTCTCCAGGAACGCGCGGGTCTCCTGGAGGTCGAAGCGGGGATCCGTGGCCTCAATGCACAGAAAGAAGCGGTCCCGAGAGGCGGCCGAAAACTCAGCCACGTTGAAGACGGGATGGTAGGGCTGGGGCAGGCCGTTGAGGGCAAACATGCCCAGGACGGCGGACAGGGCCGCCACCAGGATGGTGAGCTCGAAGGTCACCGGAATGAAGGCCGGCCAGCTGGCATGGGGGCGCCCGCCCACGTTGAAGGGGTAGTTCACCGCCGCCGCATACCATTGAAGCAGGAGCCCGGTCGCGCCGCCCACCAGGCCGCCGCCCAGCACAATGAGGGGCAGGCGTCGCCCCCGCACGCTCAACACCTCGGGCAGCCCTTCCACGGGGAAGGGCGTGTACGCCTCCATGCGTCGGTATCCCTGTTCCCGCGCAGCCCGGGCGGCCCGCAACAGGGCTTCCCCATCTTCGAACTCCGCCATCAGGCCGTAGAGTCCAACATCGGATGCGGCGATTGCCATGGCGCTATCCTCCCACTTCCCTGAACAGCCCGGCTACACGGCCTCCCCCGCCCGGGGAGCCGGATGGGCCTCGCCGTGTCGCTCGCTCTCGGCCACCAGCTCCCGCATTTCGAAGATGGAGATGGCCGGGAGCAGTCGCACAAAGAGGAAGAGCAGGGCGAAGAAGAGCCCGATGGTCCCCACATAGAGCGCCCAGTCCCAGCGGGTGGGCACATACATCCCCCACGCCGCCGGTATAAAGTCCCGGTGGAGGCTGGTCACCACGATGATGAAGCGCTCCAGCCACATGCCCACGTTGACGATGATGGAAATCACCAGCAGCGCAGGCACATGGCGCCGGACCCGCCGGGACCAGAACAGCTGCGGGACCACCACATTGGCCCCGATCATGAGCCAGTAGGCCGGGGCGTAGGGTCCCAGCATGCGGTTGACCGTCATGTACCATTCGAACTGGTTGCCGCTGTACCACGCGGTGAAGATTTCGATCAGGTAGCCGTAGGCCACGATGAGGCCGGTGGCCAGCATCACCTTGGCCATGTTGTTCAGGTGGCGCATGGTGATGAAATCCTCCAGCCCGAACACCCGGCGCAAGGGAATGGCGATGGTCATCACCATGGCGAAGCCGGAAAAGATGGCCCCGGCCACGAAGTAGGGCGGGAAGATGGTGGAGTGCCAGCCGGGGATGAGACCGGCGGCAAAGTCCAGCCCCACCACGCTGTGCACCGAAACCACCAGCGGTGTGGCCAGGGCGGCCAGCAGGTAGTAGGCGGTCTGATAGCGCTGCCAGTGGGAGGCCGCGTTCCGCCACCCCATGGCCAGAAAGCCATAGATCACCTGGGCCAGGCGATGCTGGGATCGGTCCCGCAGGGTGGCCAGATCCGGGATCAGGCCCACGTACCAGAACATCAGCGAGACGGTGGCATAGGTACCCACGGCGAACACGTCCCAAACCAGGGGGCTGCGCCACTGGGGCCAGAGGCCCATGGTGTTGGGGTAGGGCAGGAGCCAGTAGAAGAGCTGGGGACGCCCCAGGTGGAGCAGGGGGAAAAGCCCGGCGCAGGCCACGGCAAAGAGGGTCATGGCCTCGGCAAAGCGGTTGATGGAGGTCCGCCACTCCTGGCGCAGGAGCAGCAGAATGGCCGAGATCAGGGTGCCCGCGTGGCCGATGCCGATCCACCAGACGAAGTTGATGATGGCAAAGCCCCAACCCACCGGGATGTTCACCCCCCAGATGCCCACGCCCCGGAGCAGCAGGTAGGCCACAGCGTACAGGAGCAGCATCACCAGCGCAAACATCAGGGCTGCCCCCACGAACCACCAGCGAGGCGTGCGCCGGGTGAGCACGATGGCGCTGATCTTGTCGGTGACCGTCGCGTAGGTATATCCCGGTGCGATCACCGGGGCGGGTCCGTCGGCGTGCTGTTGTTGGGGCATGGACTCACCTGCCATACTCGTCTCCTCCCCTTAGCCGCTGAGGGCCGGGTTGGGGTTGCGCACCTCGGCCAGGTAGCTGGTTCGGGGCCGGGTGCCCAACTCGGCCAACAGGGTGTAGTTCAAAGGATGCTCCTTGAGCCGGGCCACCGGGTCCTCCTCGGCGTTGATGTCGCCGAACACGATGGCCTGGGTGGGACAGGCCTGCTGGCAGGCCGTCAGGATTTCCCCCGGCCCAATGGGGCGCCCCTCCTTCTGGGCTTCGATGCGGGCCGCGTTGATCCGCTGGATGCAGTAGGTGCATTTTTCCATGACGCCCCGGTTGCGGACGGTCACATCCGGGTTGCGCCACATCTGTAACAGGGGGCTCTCGTCGCTCGGCACATAGTCGAAGAAGTTGAAACGGCGCACCTTGTACGGGCAATTGTTGGAGCAGTAGCGGGTGCCCACGCAGCGGTTGTAGATCATCTCGTTCAGCCCCTCCGCATCGTGCACCGTAGCCTCCACCGGGCAGACCGGCTCACAGGGCGCCCGCTCGCAGTGCATGCAGGGCCGGGGCTGAAAGTGCACCGTAGGATTCTCCGGCGGCCCGCTGAAATATTGGTCCACCTTAAGCCAGTGCATCTCCCGACCCATGGCCACGTTTTCTTTCCCCACCACCGGGATGTTGTTCTCCATCTGGCAGGCGATGGTGCAGGCGTTACAGCCGATGCACGCGGTCAGGTCAATCACCATGCCCCAGGCATGGCCTTCGTACGGATAGGGCGGGTAGAGGGAGGGCTGCTCGTGTTCATCGTGTTCGTGGTGGGCAAAGGCCGGATCCTGCCGGTAGTGCTCCAGGTCCGCCGAGCGAACCAGCTCCCGGCCTTCCATCAGGAAGTGATTCTGGGTGGTGGCCAGGGGATAGCGCCGGTTGAGCTTCTGGAGCTGTACCCCCTGGGCGTGCCAAAAGCCCTCTGACGTGCGCAGGAGGTAGGCGTTGAAGCCCACGTCCTGGCTGACCTGGCCAGCCCAGGGTCGACCGTAGCCCAGGTGCAGGGTCATCGCCTCGTCGGGGTGGCCGGGCATCACGTAGACGGGCACCTCCAGACGCCGGCCCTGATGCTCCAGCCGCACCAGGTCGCCCGTGGAGAGGCCCAGGCGGGCCGCCGTCCCGGGGCTGATCAGCCCGGCATTGTCCCATGTGAGGGTGGTCAGGTGCCGGGGCAGCTCCTGCAGCCAGGCGTTGTTGGCAAAGCGGCCATCCCAGATGGCGGTGTCCGGCCGGAAGATCAGCTCCAGCCCCTCCGTCGGCCCTGTCGGCCCGGTCGGGAGGGCATCCGCCCAGTCCGGGCGGAGCTGCACCTCCACGGGAGGCAGGGCGGTGCCCGCCACCACGCCGTCGTGCAGGCAGGTGCGCCAGAAGGATTCCGCGTCGGGCTGGGCCGGCTGCTCCTGGGCCTGGTAATACGCGTCCCACTGGCGGCGCACCACGTCATAGCCGGACTGGGGCTGGCCGATCAACGCGGCCAGGAGCTCGTGGGGCGAGCGGCCATCGAAGAGGGGTGCAATCAGGGGCTGGAGGATGGTGACCGTCCCGTCGTAGGCCCGCACATCTCCCCACATTTCCAGGTAGTGGGTTGCGGGCACGTGCCAGGTACAGCGGGCGGCCGTTTCATCCAGGTAGGGGCTGAGGGCCACGGAAAAGGCCACCTGCTCCAACCCGGCCGCGAAGTCGAAATCCGCCGGCGCGGTGAGCACGGGGTTGCAGTCCACCACGATCAGCGCATCCACCTGGCCGGCCTGGAGCTCCTCCACCAGGGTGCCCAGGGACGCCACGCCCTGGCTCGGCTCCACTTCCACCGGTTCGGTGTAGGTGACCGTGTTGCCCACATTGCCCAGGGCCAGGTTCATGGCATGGGCCAGCGCGTGGACCGCCGGGGGCTGGGTTTCGCCGGCTACGATGAGGCTGGCGCCGGCGTGCTCCTGGAGATCCCGGGCTGCCGCCGCCAGCCAGGCAGCCTGGGCTTCGTCCAGCATGCCCGGCGTACCTTCCGGCACGGCCAGCCCCAATTCCCGGGCCAGCAGCCGGGCGGCGGCCTCCACCTGGGCAGCCTGCAGGGGCAGGCGGTGGTCGGCCCGGGCCCCGGTGATGGTGGGCGTACTCTCCACCGCGTAGAGGCGGTTCATGGTCGCCGTATCGGCTGCCCCGTCCCGCAGGCGGCGGCCGGCCGCGAAGTCCCGGGCATGGCGGATGCTGCCAGGGAAGGTGTAGAGGAAGTCGGCGTCCAGCGACAGGATGCGGGCGGCCTGTGCCACGTGATAGACGGTGTTGAGGACCCGTCCGAAGGCCAGGCGGGCCCCCTCCCGGAGGTTGTCCAGGCCGGCCGGTTCGTACTGGTACCAGCGAGCCTGGGGGAAGGCTTCCAGCAGGGCCTGAAGCTGGGCGCCCAGGGTGGGCGAGGTGATCGTGCCGGTGAGGATGCGCAGCCCGGCTCCCTGGGTCTCCTGCCACCCGGCCCGGCGGGCCTGGAGGGCGTTCAGGAAATCCTGCCAGGTGCGGATCTGTCCCTGTTCGGTCACCACCTGGGCCCGGTCCGGGTCGTAGAGGCCCAGGATGGACGCCTGGAGAAAGGGGTTGGAGCCGCCCAGGCTGGCAGGGTGCTGGGGATTGCCCTCCACCTTGGTGGGCCGTCCCTCGTGGCTCTCCACCAGGACGCCGATGCCGTACCCGCCCAGGGGCATGGCGGTGGCAAAGTAGAGGGGCTTGCCGGGGATGACCGTCTCGGGCGCGTTCACGTAGGGCACGATCTGGCGCCGGGGGGGACGTACGCTGCAGCCGGCCATGAGCAGGGCCGCGCCCATCAGCTTCAGAAATGTCCGCCGGCTGGTGGTGGGGCCAGGGATGGCCATCTGGGGGAATTCCTGGCGCAACAGGGCCTGGAAGGCGGGCGTGTCGGCCAGCTCCTCCAGGCTCCGCCAGAAGGCCTTCCGGTCTGGATTTTGGGCCAGACGTTGGCGCAGCGTATTCCAGTCGAATTGGGTTGCGTCCATGATGCGCCTCTTCGTGTTTCCGTACCTGCCGTGATGCCAGTGCGGTAGGTTCGGTCTTCCAGCCGGACAGGGGGGCCAGGGTTCCATCCCCCCTGTCACGCAAAAATGCGAGACCTACGCCGTTAGCGGTGGCAGACGTAACAGTCAGTCAAACGAGCCTTCTCGATCCCATATTCCTCCACCAACTGGGTGCCCAGGGCCAACTGATCTGGCGGGGGCTCATAGCGCATGTTGAAGACCTCTTCCCGGGGCCGGATGTAACGTTCCGGCTGGCGGTGGCAGTCCAGGCACCACTCCATGGTCATGGGCTCGGCCTTCCACATGAGGGGCATCTGGTCTACCGGGCCATGGCAGGTGGCACAGCCGATACCCTTTTGCACGTGAATGCTGTGGTTGAAGTAGACGAAGTCGGAGAGGTTGTGGACCCGGTTCCAGGCCAGGGGCTGATCGGTGGCGTAGCTTTCGCGCACGGGCTGCAGCATGGGGCTGGTGTTCCAGATCTGGGAGTGGCAGGTCATGCAGGTGTGGGTGGGGGGGAGGCCGGCGAAGGAGGAATCCTCCACTGCGGTGTGACAGTAGCGGCAGTCCAGCCCCAGGCCGCCCACATGGTGGGCATGGCTGAAGGGCACGGGCTGGGGTTCCACCACCCCCACACCGGTCACGTAGCTGGAGCGCAGGAACATGAGGGCAAACGCGGCCACACCGGCCAGGAAGAAGACTGCGCCAAAGATGCTGACCTTGGAAAAGGTGTTGGTGCTGGGATGGAAGATCTGCCCCATAGCCACAGCTCCCTACGGTCACAACGATACGACAGCCCAGGGGCGACAGGCCCGACATGGTGGGGTGGGCTATCCCGGCAGGGTGGGACTCGTCAATTTCCACCCAGATTCCATCCAGGACGAAGTGTGCTCGAGGCAATGCCAGGAGCCAGATCCCGGAAGCTTGACCGTGGTATGGATGCCGGAATGCACCGACCCCGGTTTGTGGGTGTGGTTGATACCCGGGCCGATGGCCGGATCAACCGGAAAGGGGACTCAATGACGGAAGGACAATGCCAAGGCCCGGCAGGGACTCCCTTCCGTGCCAGGTTGGGACCATCTTACCATAGGGCAAGGATGGCTTGCAACCGTCAATTTTCAGGCTTTTCGGGCGCGGGCAGAAGCAGAAGGGGTGGGGCGGGACTTGCCCGCCCCAAGTGAGTGAGTAATGGGTCAGTCCAGGCCGCCCTCGGCCACCCGGGGACGGTTGTGGAGGGAGATGGGCTCCGCCTGTTTGCGGACACGGATATTGATCATCTCCACGATAAAGGAAAAGGCCATGGCGAAATAGGCGTAATTTTTCAGATGATATTGGTGGACCAGCTCGCTGTTCCAGCCCTCGATGACCAACAGGGTGCCGATCAGGATCAGGAAGGCCAGGGCCAGGATCTTCATGGTGGGGTGTTGCTCCACAAAGCGGCCGATGGCGCCGGCGAAGGCCACCATCACCACGGCCGCCACCAGGATGGCCGGGATCATAACCCACAGGTTGCCGGAGATGCCCACGGCGGTGATGACCGAGTCCAGGGAGAAAACCACGTCGATGAGGACGACCTGGGCAATGACGGCGGCCAGGGAAGCCACCGCCACCCGAGCCGCCGAGCCATGTTCCACGGCTTCCAACTTTTCGTGAATTTCAAAGGTGCTTTTGCCGATGAGAAAGAGGCCACCCAACAGGAGGATCAGATCCCGGCCCGACAGGTCGTTGCCCAGAAGGGAGAAGAGCGGGTAGGTCAGGCGCATGATCCAGGTGATGGTCAGCAGGAGCAGGATCCGGGTTACGACTGCCAGCCCGATGCCCAAGGTACGGGCCCGGGCCCGCTGATGTTCGGGCAGCTTGCCGGCCAGAATGGCGATGAAGATGACGTTGTCGATGCCCAGGACAATCTCCAGGGCGGTCAGGGTGAGCAGGGCGATCAGGTTTTGAGCGGTGAAAAGTTCGTCCATAAGCATCCTCTCTGGTGCTGCGCAGCAGGTTTCTACAGTCCGATCCAGGCCACGTGATGCGCCCCAGTTTATTCGCCCCCCGGGCAATTCGCCAAATCTTTCCAAGACTTCTCTGAAGAAACCACAGACTCCACAGGGACATCGGGCGGGCACGGGGGCCCGCCCCGACGGGGACTGTCGTCATTCTTTCGTCTGCCGGGATGTGGCACCAACGGGCGGCTGGTAGCCGCCCCTGCGGGAACGGGTACCCCGTCGTAGGCGGCAGGGGCGAATCATGATTCGCCCCTATATATAGCGCAGCCGTCACCGTCCCTTCATCTACCTGGGGCGGGTAACAGCGTGCGGCTGGGAGCCGCACCTACGGTAGGGGCCACTTCCCGTGGGGGCCCGCCCCTGCGGGAACGGGTACCCCGTCGTAGGCGCAGCTCGTAGCTGCGCAGCCGTCGCTGCAGCAGCGGGCGCTAATCCAATTCAAACAAAGCTCTGATGTTTTGCATATGGCATGAAGGCCGTAAAACCGCTAAAGTAGATAGACGAATGTCGTGTGGCCTTTCAGGCAGGAAGTGACCTGCGGCTGCCCATGAAGTAGCTGAACGGCCCAACTGACGTACCTGCACAACGGCATCACGACCTGGTTTGGAAGCAGATGGGATACGCCTCACCCCGGGTTTCCACGGCTGTCAGTTTGGGTCCTGGCTACTTCAGGTGGCCAGGACCTTTGTTTTCCGGTGTTTTCCCGGCATTTCCCCGGTGAACGCCCGAAGGGATGGGGACGCTGCCTGTCGTCTCCGGCGGTCTGGGGCCGACCCTTGCCGTCGCCCCGGCCTTGAGACCGGCTGCATGCTCTGTTATGATTACCTGGGAGGTATTACATGTTTACCCATTTGCTGGTTCCTTTGGATGGGTCAGCCCTGGCCGAGTGTGTCCTGCCCCACGTGGTGGCCTTTGCCCGGAGCTTTCAGGCCCGGGTGACCCTGCTCCACGTTCTGGATGACGAAGGCTTCGCCGAGCAGGACCGCCCGGTGGATCCCCTGGAATGGCACCTGCGCAAAAGCGAATTCCAGGCCTATCTGGACGAGGTGGGCAAACGGCTGGCCGCGGTGGGTGTCGAGACCGAGAAGGTGATCCTGGAAGGTGAACCGGCCCAGACCATCATCGACTTTGCCCGCAGCCAGGCGGTGGACCTGATCGTGCTCAGCAGCCATGGCAAGTCCGGCCTGAATCCCTGGAACGTGAGCAACCTGGTCCACAAGGTGGTGCAGCGGGCCATCACATCGCTCCTGATCGTCCGGGCCTATCGCACCGAGCTGTGCGAACTGGGTGAGTTCCGCTATCGCCGCATCTTGCTGCCCCTGGATGGATCCGTCCGGGCCGAAAATGTGCTGGCGGCCGCCACCGCCCTGGCCGAAGCCAGCGACGCCACCCTGGTGGTGGCCCACGTCTTGCCCCAGCTGGAGCTGGTGGCCCGGGAGCCCCTCTCGGCCCAGGATCGACAACTGGTGGAGCAGGTGCGGGAGCGCAACCGGCGGGAGGCCGAAGCCTATCTGGAACAACTGGCCGCCCGGTTGCCGTCTAATACCAGTCGACACCTGCTGGTCAGCGACGACGTGGAGGCGGCCCTCCACGACCTGGTGATGGAAGAGTCCATCGACCTGGTCATTTTGAGCGCCCACGGCTATTCCGGCCAGCCCCGCTGGCCCGTGGGCAGTGTCACCGCCAATTTCATCATGTACGGCACCACCCCCTTGTTGATCGTCCAGGACCTGGGTCCGGACCAACAGGCGCTGCTGTTTGCCGAACACATTGCACACCAGCAAGGAGGAGTACGCATTCATGTCAGCCGCACAAGCGCCCACCCAACAGAGTGAAAATCCATCCCAGGCCGCTCCCTCGACCGCCGGCCCGGCGGACCAGGAGGCCCCGGCCGAGGGAGGAGCGCCCCAGTCGTTGGAGGACGTGGCGCGGCAGGTGGCAGAGGCCCGGGCCGCGCCACGTCGCGGCCCGGGCCGGCGCGGTTGGCTGCGGGAACGCCTGGACGGGTGCGAGGAGTTGCTGACCCAGGCCCACAGCCACTTTGCCAGTCAGGCGGGCGATGAACGCTGGCAACGCTCCCGGGTCGCCGAGTGGCTTCTGGACAACTATTACGTGGTCCGGCAGACCATCCGTCAGATCCAGGAGGACATGCCGGCCCGCTACTATGCCCAATTGCCCAAGCTTTCCACCCCGGGCGAAACCGACGTCCCCCGGGTCTACAACCTGGCGGTGGAGCTGGCCCGGGCCTGTGAACTCCACCTGGAACCGGAGCGCATTGTACGCTTCCTGCGCGCCTACCAGGAGACGACGCCCCTGACCATAGGCGAGGTCTGGGCCATCCCCGTGATGCTGCGGCTGAGCATGGTGGAGGCGTTGGCCGGCGTGGTGGCCCGGGCCGCAGGCCTGGCCCAGAAGCCCCAGGAAGCCGCCATCCACGCCTGGAGCGACTCCCTCGCCCTGCGGGATGAGGAAGCCGTAGCCCGCACCATCCTCAGCCTGCGAACCCTGGCTGCCCAGGACTGGAAGGAGTTCTTCGAGGAAGTCAACCGGGCTGAACAGGTCCTGCGCAGCGACCCGGCCGGCGTCTACGGCCAGATGGACTTCGACACCCGGGATACCTACCGCAAAGAGGTGGAGAAACTGGCCCTGGCCATCGGCCGGCCCGAGGAGGAGGTGGCCCAGGCGGCCGTGGCCCTGGCCCAGAGCCAGATGGGCGACGGCCAGCAAGATCCCGGGCGCCTGGCCCATGTGGGCTACTACCTGGTAGATGCAGGTCGCCCTCTGCTGGAGCAACACCTGGGCTATCGCCCCTCCTGGTGGCGACGCATGGGGCGCTGGCTGCGCGCCCACCCCACCCCAGTCTACCTGACCCCCATCGCCTTGCTCACTGCCCTGTTGGTGCTGCTCTTCGTGGCCTACGCCTGGCGCCAGGGGGGCAGCTGGCTCCAGCTGGTGGCTGTGGCCCTCCTGACCCTGGTGCCGGCCACCACCGTGGCCGTCAACCTGGTCAACGGCGTGGTCACCCGGGTGGTGCCGCCCAGTCGCCTGCCCAAAATGGATTTCGACGAGGGCATCCCGGCGGAGTACACCACCCTGGTGACTGTGCCGGCCCTCTTGACCGACCAGGAGGAGGTCACGGAGCTGCTGCGCCAGCTGGAACAGCACTATCTGGCCAACGGCGATCCCAACCTCCACTTTGCCCTGCTGACCGACTTTGCCGACGCCGATCAGGAAGAGCTGCCCGGCGACGCGGCGCTCCTGGCCCAGGTCCAGGCCGGCATCGAGGAGCTCAACGCCCGCTACCGCCGGGAGACACCCGGCCCCTTCTACCTCTTCCATCGCCGGCGGACCTGGAACCCCCAGGAGGGGGTGTGGATGGGCTGGGAACGCAAGCGGGGCAAGCTGGGCGAACTCAACCTCATGATCCTGGGCCGGGAACCCTTCTCGCCCTACACCTTCGTGGGCGACCGCTCGATCCTGTCCAAGGTCAAGTACGTGATCACCCTGGACGCGGACACCATCCTCTGGCGAGGTAGCGCCCGGCGGCTGGTGGCGACCCTGGCCCACCCCCTGAACCGGGCCACCTTCGACCCCGAGAGCGGCGAGGTGGTGGCCGGCTACACCATCCTGCAGCCCCGGGTTCAGCTCTCGCCCATGGTGGTCAACCGCTCTCGCTTTGTGCGCATCTTTGGCGGCGACAGCGGCTTCGACCTCTACACCCTGGCCGTCTCCGACGTCTACCAGGACCTCTTCGGCGAGGGCATCTATGTGGGCAAGGGCATCTACGATGTGGCTGCCTTCGAGCGCAGTCTCCAGGGCCGGCGCCTGGAGAACAGCCTGTTGAGCCACGACCTCTTCGAAGGCATCAACGGCCGGGCCGGCCTGGTGACCGATGTGGTGCTCTTCGAGGATTACCCGCCCAACTACCTGGCCTACATGGCCCGCCTCCACCGCTGGGTGCGGGGCGACTGGCAGCTCTTGCCCTGGCTCATGCCCAAGGTGCCCCTGAGCGACGGCCGGAAGGTGCCCAACTACTTCTCCCTCATCGACCGCTGGAAGATTGTGGACAACCTGCGGCGCAGCCTCTTCGCGCCTACCTTGCTGGCCTTGCTGGTGGCCGGGTGGTTCTGGCTGCCTGGCTCGGCCTGGCTGTGGACCCTGGCCGCCGTGCTGGCACCGGGGGTGCCCACCCTGGTCAACATCCTGGACACCGTCACCTGGAACGGCCTGCGTCGCGTCGTGGTCGACTCCGGCGCCCGCTGGCTGCTCTCCCTGATCTTCCTGGCCCACGAGGCCCTGGTCACCCTCCACGCCATCGGCATCACCCTGGTCCGCCTGACCATCACCCGGCGCCATTTGCTCCAGTGGACCACCTCGGCCCACATGGCCCGGATCCTGGGCAGCAACACCGGGCCCCTGCGCCACTGGCTACGCATGGCCAACAGTCCCCTCCTGGTGGTGGCTATCGTCCTGCTGGGCGGGCTGACGCACTTTGCCTGGCTGGCCGCCGCGCCCTTCCTCCTGGCCTGGCTGGTTGCGCCCCAGGTGGCCTACTGGCTGGATCAGCCCCTGGTCCAGCAACAGGAGAGCCTGGCCCCCCAGGAGCTCCAGGAATTGCGCAAGCTGGCCCGGCGCACCTGGCTCTACTTCGAGCAGTTCGTGGGGCCAGAGGATCACTGGCTGGCGCCGGATCATTTCCAGGAGTCGCCCCGGGGGCTGGTGGCCCACCGTACCTCGCCCACCAACATCGGCCTGGCGTTGCTCTCGACCCTGGCCGCCTACGACTTCGGCTACGTGGGCATCCTGGACCTGGTGGCCCGGCTGCAGAACACCTTCGCCACCCTGGACCGGCTGGAGCGCTACCGGGGGCATCTGCTCAACTGGTACGACACCCGCAGCCTGACCCCCCTGCCGCCCCGCTACGTCTCCACCGTGGACAGCGGCAACCTGGCCGGCTGTCTCATCGCGCTGCGGGAAGGCTGCCTGGAGGTGATGAACGCCCGGGTGATGGACTGGAAGCGCTGGCAGGGCCTGCTGGACACCCTCACCGTCATCCACGATGAGGTGGCCCGCCTGGCATCGGTGGCCCCCGCCCAGGTAGAGGCCATCCAGCAGTGGATGGACGAAGCCCGCGCCGAGGTCCACGGGGTGGAAGACGACCTGGACGGCCAGGTGGCGCTGGTGGCCCGCTTCACCCAGACCTACCGCACCGAGCTGGACCGCCGGGTCCTGGCCCTGTTGGAGGCGGACCTGGAGGAGGTGGACCCGGCGCTGCTGCACCGGCTGCGCACCTGGATCGACCGGCTCCACGCCCAGCTTTCCATCATGCAGCGGGAGCTGGACGCCCTGACGCCCTGGAGCCGCCTCCTGCCCCAGGCGCCGGATGCCCTGCGCCTGGCCGCGGGCGAACTGGGCTCCCGCTGGCAGGCCCTGCAGGAGGCCCTGCCCCTTTGCCCCCGCCTGAACCAGATCCCGGCCCTGTGCGATGAGGCAGCCGCTGCGCTGGAATCTCTGCGCAGCCACCTGGCCCCGGGAGAGGATGCCCCGGCCGATGCCGAGGCGATTCGGGCCTGGTGCCAGGAGCTGGACGAAGCCCTGGACACGGCCCGGCGCAACGCCCAGATGTTCCTGGAGCAGTATCGGGAGGTGGTGGACGCGGCCGAAGAGTGGCTGCGGCGGATGGACTTTGCCTTCCTCTATGATCCCCGGCGCCGGGTTTTCCGCATCGGCTTCAACGTGGATACCGGCCGGCCCGACGCCAACTACTACGACCTGCTGGCGTCCGAGGCTCGCATCGCCAGCCTGGTGGCCATCGCCAAGGGGGACGTGCCCCAGCGCCACTGGCTCCACCTGGCCCGCCCCTTCACCCGGATCGACGGGGGCGAGGTGCTCCTCTCCTGGAGCGGCACCATGTTCGAGTACCTGATGCCCATGCTGCTCATGGAGCACCCGGCCAACACCTTGCTGGGCCAGAGCTGCATACGGGTGGTGGACTATCAGATCGCCTACGGCCAGAAGAACAACATTCCCTGGGGCATCTCCGAATCTGGCTTCTACCAGTTCGACAACGCCATGAACTACCAGTACCGGGCCTTCGGCGTGCCCGGCCTGGGCTTCAAGCGGGGCCTGGGCGAGGACCTGGTGGTGGCGCCGTATGCCTCCCTGTTGGCCCTGCCCATTCGCCCCAAGGCGGTCGTCGAGAATCTGCAGCACCTCAACGAGCTGGGCATGCTGGGCACCTACGGCTACTACGAGGCCATCGACTTTACGCCGGCCCGCATGCCCCTGGGCCAGAAGCACGCCCTGGTGCGCTCCTTCATGGTCCACCACCAGGGGATGATCTTCCTCTCCCTGGCCAACTACCTGCGGGATCAGGCCACTGTGCGGCGCTTCCACCGGGACCTGCGCATCCAGAGCGTGGCCCTGCTGCTCCACGAGCAGATCCCCCACGAAGTGCCGGTGGAAGAGCTGGCCGAAGAGGAGGCCATGGCGGCCCTGGCCGTGGAGGCGCCCGTCACCATCGCGCCCTGGTCCGCCCCGCCGCGCCATCCCTTCCCCCTGGTTCACTACCTCTCCAACGGCCGCTTCGGCACCCTGATCACCGGGGCCGGCGGTGGCTTCAGTCGCTGGCAGGGTCGGGACCTGACCCGCTGGCGCGCGGATACCACCCGGGACCACTGGGGGGTGTGGGTCTACCTGCGGGACCAGGAGAGCGGCGAGCTGTGGTCGGTGGCGGCCCAGCCCGTGGCGACTGCTGGCGGCCACCTGGAAACCCACTTCTACCCCCACATGGCGGACATTCGCCACACCTACCAGGAGGTGGCCGCCAGCCTGGAGATTACCGTGCCGCCCGAACAGGATGTGGAAGTCCGCCGCATCCGCCTGACCAACCAGAGCGACCGACCCCGGCGTCTGCTCCTCTGCAGCTACGGGGAAGTGGTCCTGGCCGACCAGAACACAGATCGGCGGCACCCGGCCTTCAACAAGCTCTTTATCAGCAGCGAGTACCATCCAGACCTCAACGCGCTGCTCTTCCAGCGGCGGCCTCGCTCGGCGGACGAGCGGCCCATCTTCCTGGCCCATGCCCTGGTGTTGTCGCCGGGGCAGGAGGCCACCGGTTGGTATGAGACCGACCGGGCCAGCTTCCTGGGCCGGGATGGCTCCCCCCGGCGGCCTGCTGCCCTGACCCGGGGCGAGTTGGGGGCGCCCGGCAAGGTGGGCAACGTGCTGGACCCGGTGATGGCCATCGCCCAGGAGATCGAGCTGGGCCCCCACGACAGCGTGGAGGTGGCCTACATCACCGCGGCCGCCGAGAGCCGGCGGGCAGCGCTGGACCTGGTCTCCTATTACCACGCCTGGTCCCGGGTGCAGCGGGCCTTCGACCTCGCCCGGGGGCAGAGCGAGCAGGAGATGCGCTACCTGGAGCTGCAGGTGGGCGACCTGGAGCGCTTCCAGAAGCTGCTCTCCCTGCTCGTCTATCCCCATGCTGCCCTGCGGGCCGAGCCGGCCGTGCTGGCCGCCAACAGTCAGGGGCAGGCCCGGCTCTGGCCCTACACCATCTCCGGCGACTATCCCATCCTGCTGGTGAGGGTGCACGACGAATCGTCATTACCCCTGGTGCGGGAACTGCTGCGGGCCCACACCTACTGGCGCAACCGGGGCCTCCAGATCGACCTGGTGATCATGAACGAGAAGGAGGCCGGCTACATCCAGGACCTCCACGACCAGCTTCACCGCCTCCTGGCGCAGACGGACAACGACGCCTGGCTCAACCGCCGGGGTGGCATCTTCCTGGTCAACGCCCAGCAGATGCCCGAAGCCGACCGGGTGCTGCTGGCCAGCGCGGCCCGGGTGCTCCTGGACGCGTCCCGGGGCTCCCTGGAGGAACAGCTGGCCGAGATGCGCCTGCCCGGCCCGCCCCTGCCGGCCCTGGTGCCCACCCGTCGCCACGACGAACCGGCGGAGGAGACGCCGCCCCTGCCTCGACCGGGGGATCTGCAGTTCGACAATGGCTGGGGCGGTTTCAGCGCCGACGGCCGGGAGTATGTCATCTACCTGCCCTCGGGCCATTGGACGCCGGCGCCCTGGATCAACGTCATCGCCAACCCAGAGCTGGGCTTCCTGGTCTCCGAAGGGGGTGGCGGCTACTCCTGGGCCGAGAACAGCGGCGAGAACCGCCTCACCCCGTGGAGCAACGATCCGGTGCTGGACGAGCCCGGCGAGGCCCTCTACCTGCGGGACGAGGAGACGGCGGCCGTCTGGTCGCCCACGCCCCGACCTGCCGGCGACGACGCACCCTACCTCATCCGCCATGGCGCCGGCTACACCATTTTCTGCCATCACAGCCACGGCCTGAAACAGGAGCTTCGGCTCTTTGCCGCGCCGGATGCGCCGGTGAAGATCGCACAACTCCGCCTGGAGAACACCTGGCAGCGGGTTCGGCGCATCACCGCCACCTACTACGCCGAGTGGGTCTTGGGCGTTCACCGGGCCGATACCCAGCAGTATGTGATCCCAGAATACGACGCCGAGCGCCATGCCCTGCTGGCCCACAACCCCTACAACGCGGAATTCGGCCGGCGCATGGCCTTCCTGGCCGCCAGCAAGGAGCCCCACGGCCTCACCGGCGACCGGGCCGAGTTCCTGGGCCGCCTGGGGGACCTGGAGCGGCCGGCTGCCCTGAGCCGGATCGGCCTGGCCGGTACCCTGGAGGCAGGCCGGGATCCCTGCGCGGCCATCCAGCTGCACATGGACCTCCAGCCGGGTGAAGTGGAGGAGATCTACTTCATCCTGGGTCAGGGCCAGGACCGGGACGAAGCCCTGGCGTTGGTAGACCGTTTCCAGCAGCCAGACGCGGTGGCAGCTGCCTGGGAAAAGGCCACCGAATTCTGGGATCAGCTCCTGGGGACCGTCCAGGTCCAGACGCCCGACCCGGCCATGGATCTGCTCCTCAACCGCTGGCTCCTCTACCAGGACCTGGCCTGTCGCATCTGGGGCCGCTCGGCCTTCTACCAGTCCAGCGGGGCCTACGGCTTCCGGGATCAGCTCCAGGATGTCATGGCCGTGCTCCACGCCGCGCCCCACGTGGCCCGGGAACACATCCTGCGGGCAGCGCGCCACCAGTTCGAAGAAGGCGACGTGCTCCACTGGTGGCATCCACCGTCTGGCCGCGGGGTGCGCACCCGCATCGCCGACAACCTGCTCTGGCTGCCCTTCGTCACGGCCCACTACGTGCGGGTCACCGGCGACCGTTCCATCCTGGCGGAAAAGGTACCCTTCCGCCACGGTGAGCCGCTGGATGCCAACGAAGAGGAGCGCTACGACCACTATCCGCTGACCGAGGAAAGCTACACCCTCTACGAGCACTGCTGCCGGGCCATCGCCCGGGGCGCCACCAGTGGTCCCCATGGCCTGCCCCTCATCGGCGCGGGCGACTGGAACGACGGCTTCAACCGGGTGGGCATCCACGGCCGGGGCGAGAGCGTCTGGCTGGGCTGGTTCCTGTACGCCACCCTGATGCAGTTCGCCGAAATCGCCGAGCAGATGGGCGACGACGGTCGGGCCGGGGAGTTCCGCCAGAGGGCTATCCGACTCCAGCAGGCGCTGGAAGAGCACGCCTGGGACGGCGCCTGGTATCGCCGGGCCTACTACGACGACGGCTCGCCCCTGGGATCCCGGCAGAATCGGGAGTGCCAGATCGACGCCATCGCCCAGTCCTGGGCGGTCCTGTCGGAGGGGGGCGATCCCCAGCGGGCCCGCCAGGCCATGGAGGCAGTGGCGGAGCGGCTGGTGCGCGAAGAGGATCGGCTGATCCTTCTCTTCACCCCGCCCCTGGACAAGACGCCCCGGGATCCCGGTTACATCAAGGGGTATCCGCCCGGCGTGCGGGAGAACGGCGGCCAATACACCCATGCCGCCACCTGGACGGTGTGGGCCTACGTGGCCCAGGGGGATGGCGACCGGGCCGGCCGGTTGTATCGGCTGCTGAACCCTGTCTACCACAGCGACCGACCGGAGAAGGCCGCCCACTACCGGGTGGAGCCCTACGTGGTGGCCGCGGATGTCTACGGCGAACCGCCCCACACGGGCCGAGGCGGCTGGACCTGGTACACGGGCTCGGGCGGCTGGATGTACCGTCTGGGCCTGGAGGGCATCCTGGGGGTGCAACGGCGGGGCGACCTTCTGCGCATCGACCCGTGCATCCCCCGGGACTGGCCGGGCTTTCAGCTTCGCTATCGGGTGGGCCGTACCTGCTATCACATCCAGGTGGAGAATCCAGACGGCGTCAACCGGGGCGTGGCCTCCGTTCTGGTGGATGGGGAGCCTGCCGCCGACGGGGCCATCCCCCTGGTGGACGACGGCCAGGAGCACCATGTCCAGGTGCGGATGGGCACGCCGGGCCCCCACGGAGATGCGGAGCGGCGAATGACAGGAAACTGACAGATCGGCCCGTCGGCGATTTGATCCTGTCAACCTGACAGGAAATTGTAAGATCCTGGCGCGCCATCTGGACATGAACGGTGCTATACTGTCTGCAGCGAGAGACAATCCATCCAGACGCCCATCCCCTATCATCATTCGGGGGGCCATGGGACAGGCATGATGAGAGGAAACAGATGTTCGAAGCAGACAGCATGCGCCAGCAGGTTCAGAATAGCAAGGTTTCCGGTCGCTTGAGCTGGAAGTTGCGTGGATTGGCCCCGTTGGGCGTTGCCATCATGGTGTACAGTGTGTTGAGCGTGGTGTCGATTTTAATGATATTGCCCATGGGATAGTTGGGCGCTCGCTGTCAAAGCTATCTCAAAAAGCCATCTCAAGCGGGGCGGAATGGTCCGGACCATTCCGCCCCGCTTTGTGTTTCGAGGGATCCGTTGTCTGGGGTGACCCCACGGCAAGGAAGCCGGATTGGCGCAAACATTCCGATAATGTTGATCTAGCAACACGATAATGTCCCTCTTGCGCTTCCACTAACATTCGCGCCCTATGCTGTAGGCGAATACAACGGTGGAGCAGCAAAACGCTGACAAAAACCATCGGACACAACGCAAGGTTCCATATTCGGATTCTTGTGGGAAGCGCTTGTGAGAAGGAGGTAGCATCATGCTCACTCGACCGTTTTGGGGCTATACCTCGCCCTGGCAGGAGATGAACCGCCTGCAGCGGGAGATCAACCGGCTCTTCTCTGACCTCAGTCAGGGCATGGTCTCCACCGCGCCGGCCTACCCGGCCGTGAACGTGTGGACCAACCAGGAAGGGGTTGTGGTGACCGCCGAGCTGCCGGGCATCAACCCGGATGACCTGAATATTTCGGTTCTGGGCAACGTCCTCACCCTGAGCGGCAAGCGGGAACCCGAAGCCATCCAGGAGGGTGGCAAGGTTCACCGGCGGGAACGGGGCTACGGCCAGTTCACCCGCTCCATCCAGCTGCCTTTCGATGTGGATGCCAACAAGGTGGAAGCTACATACAAGAACGGCGTCCTCACCGTCACCCTGCCCCGGCTGGAGGAGGAGAAGCCCAAGAAGATTGCGGTGAAGGCCGCCTGACCCCAGGCATCCATGGCCCGGCCGGTCCAGCCGGCGGGCTGGATGACAACCAGGTGGGAACGTTTGAAATTCGACAGGAGGGTTACCATGGCCATGAACGCGGAGATGCAGGCCCAACAGGCCACCAAACAGGAAGCCACGGAAAGCGGCGTGGAACAGACTCGGGATCGTCGGGTCTTCGTGCCCCGGGTGGACATCTACGAGAGCGGCGATGATCTAATCGTGGTGGCGGATATGCCCGGGGTGGATGAGAACAACGTGGACATTACCCTGGAGCAGGATCGGCTGACCATCGTCGGCCGGGTCGATCCCGTGGCGCCCAACGGCTACACCCTGGCCTACGCCGAGTACGCCGAGGGCGACTACCGGCGCACGTTTACCCTGTCCAACGAGATCGACCGGGATCACATTGAGGCGACCATGAGCAACGGCGTGCTGCGCCTGCGCCTGCCCAAGGCCGCGCCGGCCAAGGCCCGCAAGATTGCGGTCAAGGCCGCCTGACGCAGCCATGGAGGGAATGATCCACAGATTCCACAGACTTTCTCTGGAACATCTGCGTTCATCTGTGTAATCTGTGGATCAAATCAAATCGGGGAAGATCGCATAAGGAGGTGATGTTTCTATGGCTCTGACCAATCTGATTCCCTGGCGCCGTCGGGCTGACCAGGCTCGGGGTGGTCAGGTCGTGGTAAAGCGGGAGGAACAGGAACCCATCTACGAGCTGCAGCGCTCCATCAACAGCCTGTTCGACGAGTTCTTCCGCCAGTTCGCCGACTTCGGCCTCTGGCCTGGGGAGCCGCTGACCGAGTCCTTCGGCCTCTTCAACCCGCGGGTGGATGTCAGCGAGACCGACAAGGAGATCCGGGTTTCGGCCGAGTTGCCGGGCATGGAGCCCGATGATATCGAGGTCACCGTCTCCGGCAATTTGCTGACCATCAGCGGCGAAAAGCGGGCCGAGCATGAGGAACAGGGCGAACAGTACTACCGCATGGAGCGCACCTATGGGTCCTTCCAGCGCACCATCCCGCTGCCCTACGAGGTGGATGCGGACAAGGTGAACGCCCGTTACAAGAACGGCGTGCTCACCATCACCCTGCCCAAGCCTGGTGAAGCGCAAGGGCGCCGCTGGCGGATCCCCATCAAGTTGGGCTGAGGCCCAGCCTTCCGCCACCTCGTTATCCATTTGTGTTCTCCATTTGTGTTGTTCATTTGCGGAGTCGGCATCTGCGGATGCCGACTCCGCGTCGCGATGGTTGCCTATAGGTGGAATAGGCATCCGGCCCTGAAAAAATGGCTCTACTGCACAAAGGTCAAATGAGGACGCTGACCCACACAGATGAACGCTGATTCAGGCCATTCTCTCCTGCGTTTCTTTGTGTCCTTGCGCCTTTGCGTTAAAAATGCTCTTTTGCAGGGGAGTCAAAAATGGAACACGGATGGCCCCGAATGGGTAGGCCCGGTCTCCTGATCGGACATCCGCACCCAGCGGGACGGGAACCCATGTCACGCAGGGATGCGTGACCTACGGATGGTGCGGATTTTTCATCCCCCGTGGCGCAATGAAAGCGAGTGAAAGACTCAGATAGATGGTGGATTCACCCGGCCGGGTGTTTTGTTTGCCCCGATCCCGGCGTCGCTGCCAGAATTTCCCCGGAACTTTTGTTGTGTGTCCCTCGTTGTGAAAACGTATGAGACACGTAGATTTTCTCCCGGGGATGAATATGAGGAAATGGCTTGGGCGCCGCTCTTTCTGGCTGCGTCTGAGCCTGGGCCTGGCCCTCGTCCTGGTGGCCAGCGGCTATGGCCTGTACACCTGGCTCCTGGCCGACCTGCCGCCGGTCAGCGCCGTGGAGCAGCGGCTGGTCCGCCCCACCACCCAGATCCTGGATCGCCACGGCCGCGTCCTCTACGAGGTCATCGACCCGGCCGCGGGCAAGCAGATCAGCCTGGACCTCTCCACCCTACCCAGGGCCTGCATCCAGGCCACCCTGGCCACAGAAGACAGCCGCTTTTACCTCCACCCCGGCGTTGACCCCCTGGCCATCCTGCGGGCTGTGTGGCAGAACCTGCGAGGTCGGGAGGTGATCAGCGGCGGCAGCACCCTGACCCAACAGCTGGCCCGGAACCTCTTGATGGAGCCCGCCGAACGCTACCAGCAGAGCCTCCGCCGCAAGATCCGGGAGGCGTGGCTGGCCTGGCAACTGGAACGCCGGTACACCAAGGATGAGCTGCTGGCCCTCTACCTCAACCAGACCTACTACGGCAACTTTGCCTTTGGCATCGAGGCCGCGGCCCAGATTTTCTTCGCCAAACCCGCCGCCCAACTCAGCCAGGCTGAGTGTGCCCTGCTGGCCGGCCTGGTCCAGTACCCATCCGGCTACAACCCCCTCCAGCATCCCGACGCGGCCAAGGAACGCCAGTTGACCGTCTTGCGCCTCATGTGGGAGGCGGGCTATCTGACCGATGACCAGGTTCAGGAGATCGCGGCCCAACCCCTCCGCTATCGATCCCGCCTCTTCGACATCCGGGCCCCCCACTTTGTCATGTACGTCCAGGACATCCTGGCGCAACGGCTGGGGCCGGACCGGCTGCGGGATGGTGGCCTGCGGGTCTATACCACCCTGGACCTGGACCTGCAGCGCCAGGCCGAAGCGTCCATCCGCTACCGGCTGGACCTGCTCAACTGCCGCATCCCCGGCCTCTGTGACGAGCGGACCGATCCCAACCGACGGGTGGACAACGCCGCCGCGGTGGTCCTGGATGGCCAGACGGGGCAGATCCTGGCCATGGTGGGCAGCCCGGACTACTTCGACCCCCGCATCCAGGGCAATGTCAACGCCGCGTTGAGCCTGCGCCAGCCGGGCAGCGCCATCAAACCCCTGACCTACGCGGCCGCGCTGGATCCCGCGTGGAGCGCGCGCCTGGGCCTGCAGCCCCTGACGCCCGCCTCCATCCTGGCGGATCTGCCCACCACCTTCTACGTGCGGGACGAACAGGGCGGCAATGTGCCCTACCAGCCCTTGAACTACGACCGCCAGTTCCACGGGCCGGTCAGCGTGCGCACCGCCCTGGCCAACAGTTACAATGTTCCCGCAGTCAAGGTGCTCCAGCGCATCGGCGTGCCCAGCCTGGAACAGATCGCCGCCCAGGCCGGCATCAGCACCTTCACCAACGAGTACGGCCTGGCGCTCACCCTGGGTGGCGGCGAGGTGAAACTGCTGGAGTTGACCGCTGCCTACGGCATTTTCCTGGACGGCCATCGCCGGGATCCCCAGGCCATCCTGGCCATCGAGGAAGTGGTGGACGGGGTCAGCCGTCCCCTGCCCGGCTTTCAGGCACCTGAAGCCACCCTGGGTCCCCAGGTCATCCAGCCCGACACCGCCTACCTCATCACCCACATCCTGGCCGACCCGGTGGCCCGTATCCCGGCCTTCGGCGAGGGCTCCGTCCTGGAGCTCCCTTTTCCCGCGGCCGTCAAGACCGGGACCACCACCGACTGGCGGGACAACTGGACCATCGGCTATTCCACCCGGCGCATCGTGGGCGTCTGGGTGGGCAACGCCGACAACACGCCCATGCTGGACATCAGCGGGGTGGACGGCGCCGGCCCCATCTGGCATGATCTGATGCTGGCGGCCCACCCGACGCCGCCCCAGGACTTCCCCCGGCCGGAGACGATTACCCAGGTGACCATCTGCGCGCCCAGCGGCCTCTTGCCCTCCCGGGACTGCCCCCGGACCCGCCAGGAGATCTTCATCCGGGGGACTGAGCCAACCCAGGTGGACAACCAGTTCCAGCGCATCTCCGTGGACCTGGCCACCGGCCTGCGGGCCGGGCCGGATACTCCACCGGAGCGGGTGGCCGAGCGGGTCTACTGGCTGTTGCCGCCCGAATACTGGGACTGGATGCAGCGCCAGGGCATTCCCATCCCGCCGCCGGCCACGGTGGCCCAGGATTCCGCCCCGGGCCGGGACCAGCTGGTGGACGCCTCCACCAACGCCTCTCCCCTGGTCTTGAGTGCGCCCACATCCCACACCGGGTACGCCATTCATCCCGGCGTACCCCGGGAACGGCAGCGCATCCAGGTGGCGGGCCACGTGGCGGATGGTCGACCCTGGGCGGAGCTACGTCTGATGATGGACGGCATTCCCGTGGCCGAGGCCCGGCAGGCAGCCCAGCTCAGCGCCTGGTGGCCCCTGGAGCCCGGCCCCCACCACTTCTGGCTCGAAGGGCGCATGGCTGAGGATGGGCCTGTTGTCCGTTCTGAACAGGCCCTGGTGGTGGTAGACGATTTGACCCATGCCCAGCCCCTGACGGTGAGCAGGCAGCCATGAACCCAATTCGGCAAATCAACCCAAACCCCGGAGGCATTCCCATGCAGAGAACCCGTCGATATCTTCCCTTGCTTCTGCTGCTTCTCTTCACCCTGGGCCTGACCGCATCCTGCACCGGGCGCCCATCTGCGTCGACCCAGGGCGCGGCCTTCACCCCCAAGACCGAGCTTCGGATGCTTCCGGCTGCGGCGCGCCAGGCCGCCCCCGCAGCCTTGCCGCCGGTCCTGATGGAAAGCACACCGCCGGACGGCGCCTCCTGGCATGGCGGACCGGTCGTCCTGACCTTCGACCAGCCCATGGACCCCGAAAGCGCGGCCAGCGTTTCTGTGGAGCCCGCCCTGGGGGGGGATGTGGCGGTGGAAGAGAACCGCATCATCTTCACCCCCGGGGAAGATCCCATCCCGGGCCAGCGCTACACCCTGCGGGTGGACGTGGATGCCCGCTCCGCAGCCGGTACCCCTCTGACCGCGCCGGTGGAGCTCTCCCTGATGGCCGCCCTGCCCCTGCAGGTGACCGCCACCCAGCCTTCGGACGGCGCGGTGGATGTCTCCACCGACGGCCAAATCGTGGTGATCTTCAACCGGCCGGTGGTCCCCCTCACGGGTCTGGAGGAGCAGGCCAATCTGCCCCAGCCTTTGACCCTGGAACCAGCTGTGGAAGGGACCGGCACCTGGCTGAACACCAGCGTCTACGCCTTCACCCCGGCCCGGGGACTGGCCGGCGCCACCCAGTACCGGGCCACGGTGGCGGATGTGAGCGCGGTGGGCGGTGAAACCCTGGAAGCGCCCTACGTCTTCACCTTCACCACCGCCGCCCCCACGGTGGTCCAGGCGACGCCGGCCGGTGAGCTGGTTCGCCCCGACAGCGCCATCCAGGTTGTCTTCAGCCAGGCCATGGATCCTGCCAGCACCGAGGCCGCCTTCGCGGTCCATCCGCTGGATGACCCCACGCCCCTGGCTGGTGAACTGGCCTGGAACAGCGCCCACACCACCCTGACCTTCACCCCCACCGCGCCCCTGGACTTCGGCGTCACCTACGTCATCACGGTGGATGAGACTGCGCAGCCGGCCAGCCGCCAGGGGAGCCTGCGTGGCGCCTTCCGCCAGGAGTTCACCGTGGTGCCCCTCCCCGCCGTCGCGTTGACCGATCCCGTCGACGGCGAGGAGAAGGTCTCCCCCGACCGCAGCGTCTTCATCCGCTTCAACGCGCCGGTGAGCCCCACCCTGGTGCTGCAGAATGTGACGGTCACCCCGGTGCTGAGCACCACCCGGGTCTACAGCTACTATGCCGAATACAACAACGAGCTGACCCTGAGTTGGTTCAAGGAGCCCAACACCACCTACACCGTCACCGTGGGCGCGGCCATTGCCGACGAGTACGGCAATACCCTGGGCCAGGACTATGTCTTCAGCTTCACCACCGGCGACTACCCGCCCTTTGTGCGCCTGAGCCTGGACCGCTTCACCCACTTCAGCGCCTATACCCAGACCCAGGCCAGCCTGCTCTACCGCAACGTGGACGACATCCAGGTGGACCTCTACCGGCTGCCCGAAACCGAGCTCTTCAAGTTGACGGGCAGCAACCAGTGGCAGGTGTGGGACAGCTACCAGGTGCCCAACCCGGAGGCCAACCGGGTCTGGAGCCGCCACTACCAACCGGTTGAAGAACGCAACGTGACTATTCGCCAGGTCATCACCCTGACCGATGAAGCCGGCAATGTCCTGCCGCCGGGCGCGTACCTGCTGGAAGCCCGCATGCCCCGGGGGCAGTCGCCCCAGGAAGCCGCGCCCGGTCAATACCAGGCGGTGGTGCTCCTCAGCAACCACAACCTGGTGGTCAAAAAGAGTCTGGACGGCGCCAGCCTGGCCTGGCTGACCGACCTTCAGACCGGCCAGGCCGTTCCCGACACCGAGATCCGCTTCTACGCCGACGGTGAACTCCTGGGCCAGGCCGTCACCGACGAGGGAGGCGTCGCCACCGCCCAGCTCTCCTTCCCGCCGGACCGGAACTGGGTTCCCCTGCTGGCTGTGGCCGGGACGCCAGGCGAGGCCGACTACGCGGTGGTCTCCAGCGAATGGAGCAGCGGCATTGCCATCTGGGACTTCAACCTGCCCGGCGGCTATAGCCTGGAGCGCTACCAATCTTACTTCTACACCGACCGGCCCATCTACCGGCCCGGCCAGACCGTCTACTGGAAGGGCATCGTGCGGGAGCTGGTGGACGACCAGTACCGCCTGCCGCCGACGGACCTGCCCATCATCGTGACCATCCGGGATGACCGGGGCAACGCGGTGTTCACCCAGGAGTACACGCCGGACTCGGTGGGTACCCTCACCGGGGAGCTGGCCCTGGCGCCGGAAGCCACCACCGGCTACTACTACCTGGAAGCCCGCATGCAGGTCACGCCAGAGCAGTTCGTCTACGGCGCCACCAGCTTCCAGGTGGCTGCGTACGAGAAGCCAGAGTTCCAGATTTCCGTCACACCCGACCAGCCGGCGTATGTCCAGGGCGACACCGTGCGGATCACCGTCCAGGCCGACTACTTCAGCGGAGGCGCCCTGGCCAATGCGCCGGTTACCTGGCGGCTGCTCAGCGAACCGTACCACTTCTATTGGGAGCAGGCGCCCCGGGGTCGTGCCTACAGCTTCATGCCCTTTGACCCGGCGCAGGAGCGCTATGACCCCTACCAGGCCTTCTTCTACCTGGGCCTGATCCAGGAGGGGGAGGGGCACACCGACGGCAACGGCACCTTCGTCATCGAACTGCCGGCGGATATTGCCCAGGTGGCCCAGAGCCAAAACTGGACCTTCGACGTCACCGTCCAGAGCCCCACCAACCAGTGGGTCAGCGGCCGCACCACCGTGCCCGTTCACAAGGGCGAGTTCTACGTGGGCCTCAGCCCCCAGGAGTATGTGGTCACCGTGGGGCAGGACAGCACCGTGGATCTGGTCACCGTCACGCCCCAGGGGGAGCCCTACCCCGGCGCCACGCTGGAAGTGGTGGCCTATGAATTCGTCTGGAACAGCGTCTACGAACAGGCCGCCGATGGCTCGTACCGCTGGACCACCAGCGTAGAGCGCACGCTGGTCTTCACCGAGACCGTCACCACCGACCGGCGGGGAAGTGCCGCCATCACCTGGACCCCACCTCGGGGCGGCCAGTACCAGGTGGTGGCCACCGGCCAGGACGACCGGGGCAACCCGGTGAGCAGCAGCGTCTTCATCTGGGTCAGCAGCGAGGAATTTGTGGCCTGGCCCCGGGAGAACAATGACCGCATGGAGCTGGTGGCCGACCGGACCCTGTACGCGCCCGGCGACACGGCCCAGATCCTGGTGCCCAGCCCCTTCCAGGGGCCGGTCCAGGCTTTGGTGACCATCGAGCGGGGCGGCGTGCTGGAATCCCAGGTCATCACCCTGAACGGCAACAGCGAGACCCTGGAAATTCCCATCACGGCGGACTATATCCCCAACGTCTACGTGGGGGTGATCCTGGTGAAAGGGGTGGACGAGACCAACCCCACCCCGGCCATGCGGGTGGGCTATGTCCAACTGGCCGTGGACACCAGCCAGAAGGAGCTGGGCATCCAGATCACGCCCTCCGCGACCACGGTCCGCCCCGGCGACACCGTCACCTACACCCTCACCGTGACCGACAGCACAGGCCAGCCGGTGGCCGGCGTCGATCTCAGCGCCGCGGTGGTGGACAAGGCGGTGCTGAGCCTGGCCCAGGGGGACATCCGCTCCCTGTTGGACGTCTTCTACACCCAGCGGCCTCTGGCGGTCTCCACGGGCGCGTTGCTGGTCATCAACCGGGATCGGCTCAGCCAGCAGCTTTCGGAAGGCGCCAAGGGTGGCGGTGGTGGCGGCCCGGGGGGCCTGGAAATCCGCCAGGACTTCCCCGACATCGCCTACTGGCAGGCCCACCTGATCACCGATGAGAACGGCCAGGTGCAGTTCGCGGTGACCCTGCCCGACAACCTCACCACCTGGCGCCTGGCGGTAAAGGCCATCACCGCCGACACCCGGGTGGGCGACGCGGTCTACGACGTGGTGGCCACCAAGGAACTCCAGGTCCGCCCCATCCTGCCCCGCTTCTTCACCGCCGGTGACCGGGTCCAGATCGGCGCGGTGGTG
Source organism: Litorilinea aerophila (assembly GCF_006569185.2). Lineage (NCBI taxonomy): Bacteria > Bacillati > Chloroflexota > Caldilineae > Caldilineales > Caldilineaceae > Litorilinea > Litorilinea aerophila. The sequence continues at coordinate 187,902 of NZ_VIGC02000004.1, forward strand.
CTGAACGCCACCGACCAGGCCCTGGCCGAGGGACACTTCAGCGTGGCAGTCAGCGGCGGCGTCCTGGGGACGGCGGAGACCACCCGGTCGCTGACGTTGGATGCCAACGGCCAGGCCCGCTTCGACTTCCCGCTGGAGGTGCCCTCCACCGCGGAACAGGTGGTGATCACCTTCACCGCCCAGGCCGGTTCTCTGGCCGATGGCGTGCGCGTGGCCCTGCCTGTGGTCCGCTATGAAACGCCGGAAACCGTGGCGACGGCCGGCGAAGTACCCGCCGAGTCCGGCAGCGTGCTGGAAGCCATCCGCCTGCCCGCCGGGGCCACGGACAACGGCCAGCTGGTGGTGAACGTGGAGCCCAGCCTGGCGGCCGGGCTGGTGGATGGGCTGAGCTATCTGCGCCACTTCCCGTACGAATGCAACGAGCAGACGGTGAGCCGCTTCCTGCCCAACCTGTTCACCGTGCGGGCCCTGCGGACCCTGGGCATCGAGAACGAGGCGCTCTCCAACAACCTCTCCTACCAGGTGGGGATCGCCGTTCAGCGGCTGACCAGCCGCCAGAATCCCGACGGCGGCTGGGGCTTCTGGCCGGGGGAGGCCAGTTCTCCCTTCATCACCACCTACGTGTTGTGGGGGCTCTCCAGCGCCCAGGAGATGGGCTACACCGTGCCGGCCTCGGTGCTGCAGAACGGGGTGAACTATCTGGAGAGCACCTTCCTGGCCCCGAAGGATGTCCAGGAGAACTGGCGTCTGAATGAGATGGCCTTCACCCACTTCGTGCTGTCGGAGATGGGGCAGGGCGATCCGGGGCGGGTGGCCACCCTCTACGACGTGCGGGAACGGCTGGGCCACTACGGCAAGGCGTTCCTGGCCATGGCCCTGGACAACCTGGATGAAGATGGCGGCCTGAATGTGCGCACCCAGACACTGCTGGACGATCTGGTGGGCGCGGCCCGTATCACGGCCACGGGTGCCTCCTGGCACGAGGAGACGGTGGATTGGTGGACGCTGAACAGCGATGTGCGCACCACGGCCATTGTGCTGGGCGCGCTGGCCCGCCTGGATCCGGGGCATCCGCTGTTGCCCCAGGTAGTCCGCTGGCTCATGGAACAGCGGAAGAACGGGCGTTGGGCCACCACCCAGGAAAACGCCTGGTCCATCATCGGCCTCACCGACTGGCTGGCGGCCAGCGGTGAGCTCCAGGCGGACTACAGCTGGTCGGTGCTACTCAACGGCCGGGAACTGGGCAGCGGCGCCGTCGGGCCTGAGAACCTGACCGACAAGGTGCGGCTCCAGGTGGCGGTGGCGGATCTGTTGCGCAGCGAGGCCAATGCCCTCCAGTTCAACCGGACCGGAGATACAGGACGGCTCTACTACACCACCTACCTGACCTACTACCAGGACGCCCTGGCGGTGGAAGCCCGGGATCGGGGCATCGTGGTGGATCGGCGCTTCGACCTGCCTGGCCCGTCCCCCCGGCTGGGGGTGAGCAGCGCCGCGGTGGGGGATGTCATCAGCGTGACCGTGACCATCGTGGCGCCCACCGACCTGCATCAGTTGCTGGTGGAAGTGCCCATCCCCGCCGGCACGGAGCCCATCGACACCAGCCTGGCTACCACCAGTCTGGCCAACCAGGGACCGGAATTCGGACCGGTGGAAGATGTGGGGGTGCCCCAGCCTGCCTGGCGCTACTGGCTGCCCAGCAACGTGGACATTCGCGACGACAAGGTAGCCCTCTTTGCCAGTTACGTGCAGGCTGGCACCTACCAGTACACCTTCCAGGTGCGGGCCAGCATCCCCGGCGAGTTCCGGGTGCTGCCGGCCTACGCGGAGCAGATGTACTTTAACGAAGTGTGGGGACGCAGCAGCGGGGCGCTTTTTACGGTGACAGAGTAGCGGGAGAGGGTTGTGTAAAGGTGGTTACGTGGTGGGTAGTGGGTGGCTCCACTGGGAGCCACCCACCACCCACTACTACAGTCTGGCGTAAATACCACGGCAGAAATTCCGGGTGCCCTCTGGGCGCGCTTCCTTTGGTGGAACCGATCGGCGAATTTCTGCCGGGATTTACGACGTGCCGGCATGGCGGAACGCCAGCAAATCTTGGGAGAGGTCACGTCCGATCTTCCACGCCACCCCTTTCTCCCGGGCCAGTGCGGCTGTATCTTCGGCCACCCACTCTTCGCCGATGACCACCCCCAGCGCGTTGACGCCGGCCCGGCGCAGTGTCTCCGCCCGCTGGGCCGCCCGCAACACGTCCAGGCGATCGACCCGAACGGAAACTTCCACCACAGCGTAGGTGTCGTCCTTCCACCAGATCAGGTCGGCCAGCATGGGGTCGGCCTCTTCGGGAAGATCGACGAGATCGGGAAGCCGTGCCGTCAACGCCTGGAGGCGACGATAGATATGGTCCCGTTGGAGGCGGCCTCCTTCCCCTTCGCCCAGCAGCCGGGAAGCGCGTAATTCCACGCTCCGTTCGTACTGTTCGCCCCGGCGTCGCCCCTCCTCACCGGCCTGCCAGCGCATGATGGTCTGGAGTTCTTCCTGCATCCGCAGTTGGGATTCGACGAGCTGCTCGCTGAGCCGCTCCAGGCGGGCCAGTCGCTCCTCGACCCCCTCCAGCCGCGCTTCGGCCCGGCGCTGCATCTCTGCCAACTCGGCCACGATCGCTGCCAGTCGGTCCAGCTTCTCACCCAGACCATCGACACGGCCTGGCAGTTCCCGGAGCGGTTCCAATTCCAGGGCGGCCAGGAGTTGCCGACGCGCCTCGGGGTCACGGCGGATCAGGTCGATGATCGAGCGGAGTTGTTCTGAACTGAGGGCCATCCTTCATGCCTCCAGTGAGGTGCGCTTCTGTATCGAGGCGAGTTGCCGCCTCTTCTAGGCTCTCACTTGCCACCTGTATTTTACCATGTCCGCAGGCGAAGTGGGAGGAGGAAAAAGACAAAAAAATGCGCAACCGAAGTTGCGCATTCCCTGAGCGGGCGAACGGACTCGAACCGTCGACATTCAGCTTGGGAAGCTGACGTTCTACCACTGAACTACGCCCGCAAATCCTTTCAACCCCAAGTATACAAACACACCTCTCCCTTGTCAAATTGAATCGGGGGCCTATTGGGACGCCCGGGATTTTGCCGGAACAATCCTTCCGCCCCGCCCGTCCCAAGAATACGACCACGTTGGCACGTGCCGTGGCCTGGCTGTTTGACGGTCAGAAGAAGCCTCGCCAGAGGATTTCATCCCTAGAAGAAGGTGGTGTTTCCATGAACGCTCGACCTGTCTCGGCGCCTGCCCGGCGCCTGCCCTCAGCCACCCGGGGCCGCTACCCAGGTGTGCACAGGCCCTGGCATCCATGGCTCGTGCTGTGGATGGCTCTCCTCCTGTTGCTGATATGGCCCTTGCCGGCCCACGCCCAGGACGTCATCCTGCCGCCTCCCTTCCCACCGCCGCCTGCGCCGCCCCCGCCGGTGCCCATGATCCCCACCGTGGGCGTGGACCGCTATCAGGTGGACGTGCAGATCGACGGCCGCATTGCTTCCGTCCATCTCTCCCAGGTCTTTCGCAACCAGGGGAACCAGCCTGTGGAAGGGACCTACCTCTTCCCATTGCCACCTGACGCCGCGGTGGGCGGCTTCCAGATGCGGGTGGACGGCCAGGTGATCGAAGGGGAACTGTTGCCCGCGGACCAGGCACGGCGCATCTACCAGGATGTGGTCCGGCGCTATCAAGATCCGGCCCTGCTCCAATACCTGGGACGGGGTCTCTTCCAGGCCAACCTGTTTCCCATCCCGCCGGGCGAGAGCCGCACCGTCGAACTGCGCTATACCCAGCTCATCGGGCAGCAAAATGGCCTGGCCTACTTCCGTTTTCCCCTGGCCACACCCCAACATCGGGATGGACGCCTGGGCGCTTTGGAGATTCGCGTGGATCTGGTCAACCAGCCCGGCCTGCGCATCCTCTACAGCCCCAGCCACCCCATCGACGTAAGCCGGCCCGCCGATGACCAGGCCAGGGTCACCTTCAGCCAGCAGGACGTTCGGCCGGAAAGCGACTTCGAGCTCTACTTCAGCACAGCCGAGGACGCCGTGGGGCTGAACCTTCTCAGCTACAGGCCGGCCGGCGAAGATGGCTACTTCGTCTTGCTCGCCGCGCCGGCCATCCAGGCGGCCGCGCCCGAGCTGGTCCGGCGGGATCTGGTGCTGGTGCTGGATGTCTCCGGCTCCATGGAGGGCGGCAAGCTGGAGCAGGCCAGGGCCGCCGCCCACTTCATCGTGGATCATCTCAACCCGGGCGACCGCTTCAACCTCATCAGCTTCAGCACCGGCGTGCGCCTCTGGCAGCCGGGCCTCCAGCCCGTCGCTGACGAAACCCGCCAGGGCGCCCACGCCTGGATCGATGGGCTCCAGGCCGGCGGTTCCACCGACATCAACCGGGCCCTGCTGGAGGCCCTGGCCCAAATTCAGCCCGAACCCGAAGCCGAAGGACGCCCGGCCTACATCCTCTTCCTGACCGATGGCCTGCCCACCCAGGGGGAGACCGACGCCTGGCGCATCGTGGACAACGCCATCCGGCATGCCCCGGCCCACCGCAGCGTGCGCCTCTTCACCTTCGGCGTGGGCTACGACGTGAACACCGACCTGCTGGACACGGTGAGCAGCCGGCTCCAGGGCCGCAGCAGCTACGTCCGCCCGGATCAGCGCATCGATGAAGCCGTCAGCCAGTTCTACGCCGGCATCAGTGCGCCGGTCCTGGCCGATCTGGCCCTGGATTTTGGGGAGGGAGTGGCCACCTACGACCTCTTCCCCTATCCCCTGCCCGACCTCTTTGCCGGTGAGCAGCTGGTGGTGGCCGGCCGTTACCAGCAGAGCGGCACCATCACCGTGACGCTGCAGGGGCAGGTCAACGGTGTCACCCAGATCTACCCCTTCCCGGATCAGACGCTGGTCTCCGCCGGGGGGGAACCCTTTGTGGCTCGCCTTTGGGCCACCCGCAAGATCGGCGCCCTGCTGGAGGCCATCCGCCGCAACGGTGCCAGCCAGGAGGCCATCGATGCGATCGTGACCCTCAGCCTGCGGTATGGCATCGTCACGCCGTACACCAGCTACCTGGTTCAGGAACCCTCTTCCGTGGCGGCGGCTCCCCGGCCTCTCGTGCCAGGCGGCCAGGGGGGCGCAGGCCCAGTGCCGCTCCCGGCCGATGCCATGCCCAGGGCCTATGGCCCGGTTGCCCAGGCGTCGGTGGCCGCCGAGGCCGAGGCAGTGGCCGCCCTGCCGGCTGCGGGCGAAGCGGCCGTGGTGGCCAGCCAGGCCCGCAGCCAGATCGCCGAGGCCACCGTGGTGCCGGAGCACGAGGCGGTGCGCTTTGTCAACGGCAAGACCTTCGGCCGCCAGGGCCAGGTACCCGGGCCGGATGGAGAAGGGTTGATCCTCTGGGTGGATACGGCCTACGAGGAATCCATGGCCGTGGAGACGGTGATCTTTGGCAGCCCTCGCTACTTCCAGCTGGCGGAAGATCCGGACATGGCCCAGTGGCTGGCCATCTCGCCGGAGCTGGTCGTGGTGGTGGATGCCGGCCACGCCATCCGGATCACCACCCGCATCGAGCAGTGATGGCGCTTTTGGGGTGTGCTGCGCCCCATTGCAGCGCAGCACACCCCAAGATGAAGGGCTTTCCTCCCCTCACCCTGCCCCGGCGTTCGCCTCCTGCACGCGCCTCAACAGGTCGACCACGATCTCTTCAGCCGGCGCCGGCAGCATGGCCTCCTGGAACCCCAGGATGCTGACCAGGGGCATGTCCAGGATGAAGGCGGTCATGTCCATGCCGATGGAGGCCGTGTCTTCGCCGCCCAAAGCCGCCCCGAGCTGCGCCACCATCTGCTGATACATGGGCTCGAACAGGGGGCGCCCAATGGGGTCGGCCAGCCATTCCTGCACCGTGGATTCCATGTCCAGGCGGCTGGGGAGTGGCCGGGTAGCCTCCAACGTCACCGTCACCTGGGCCCGGATGTCGGCCGAGGATGCGCCGATGAGGAGGTCGTACTGTCCCCCCTCGGCCACCCAGCGGCCATAGGCCGGGTCGAAGTAGGCAAAGGCCCGCTCGTCCAGGTGGATGGTGACCGTCCGGGTTTCACCGGGCGCCAGTTCCACCTTGGCAAAGCCCTTCAGCTCCTTGGGCGGGCGGGCCAACCGGGCCTGATGGGGCCGAACATAGACCTGGACCACTTCGGCGCCGGCTCGCTGGCCCGTGTTGGTGATCTCCACCAACACATCCACACCATCCACCTCTCGGAACGTGGGGCTCGATGGGCGGGCATGGCTGTACTCGAAGGTGGTGTAACTGAGCCCGTGGCCGAAGGGGAACAGGACGGGTATCTGGCGGGCGTCGTAGTAGCGGTAGCCCACGTACAGGCCTTCGCCGTAGCGCACTTCGCCATTTTCCCCTGGAAAGTGGAGGAAGGCTGGCGTATCTTCCAGGCGCATGGGGAAGGTCTCTGCCAGTCTGCCGGACGGGTTGACCACGCCGTAGAGCACGTCGGCGATGGCGCCGCCGCCTGCCTGCCCCATGAGCCAGGCCTGCACCACCGCGGCCACCCCGTCGATCCACGCCTGCATGTCGATAGCCGACCCACTGTTCAGCACCACCACCGTCCGGGGCTGGACGGCGCTGACCGCCTGGATCAGGGCCACCTGCTGGCGGGTCAGGTCCAGGTCAGTCCGGTCGTAGCCTTCGGATTCCTTGGACGCCGGGAGGGCGGCGAAGATCAGGGCCACGTCGGCCTCTGCCGCGGCGGCCACGGCTTCGTCGATGAGCTCCTGCTGGAAGCTGTCGTCGGCCGGGTAGCCTTCCCGATAGGTCAGGTCGCCCTCGCCGGCCAGCCGGGCCAGCTCGTCCAGGGGAATATCCACCCGGGTCGGGTTGATGTGGGAACTGCCCCCGCCCTGGAAGTGGGGTTCCCTGGCCGCGCGGCCGATCACTGCCAGGCATTGTCCCTTCTGCAGAGGCAGGATCCCATCGTTTTTGAGCAACACCATGCCGGCGGCAGCCACCCGCCGCGCCAGGGCGTGGTGAGCGTCCACGTCAAAGGTCTCGGTTTCCTTAGGTGTGGCGGCAGCCCGCTCCACCGCGGCCAGAATGCGGCGGACTGCCTCGTCTAATACCGCTTCATCCAGGGCGCCGCTGCGGACGGCGTCCACTACCGCCTGGGTACGATGGGGTTTGGGGCCGGGCATCTCCAGGTCCAGTCCGGCCTCCAGCGCCCGCACCCGGTCATGGACCGCGCCCCAGTCGGACACCACCACGCCGTCGAATCCCCACTCCCCTTTCAAGATCTGGGTCAGCAGCCGGGCATTCTCGGAGCAGTAGATGCCGTTCACCTTGTTGTAAGCGCACATGACCGTCCAGGGTCGGGCCTCTTTCACGGCCCGCTCGAAGGCGGGCAGGTAGATCTCACGGAGGGTGCGTTCATCCACCACCGCGTTGATGCGCAGGCGCTCATGCTCCTGGTTGTTGACAGCGTAATGCTTCAGGGAAGTGCCCACACCCTGGCTCTGGATGCCCTGGATCAGGCTGCTGGCCAGGACACCGGCCAGGTAGGGATCCTCGGAGAAATACTCAAAGTTGCGGCCACCCAGCGGAGATCGCTTGATGTTGACGCCGGGCCCCAGCAACACATCCACACCCAGGGCCCGGGCCTCGGCGGCCAGGGCTTCGCCCATAGTGTAGAGCAGCTGAGGATCCCAGGTGGCGGCCAGTGCCGCGGCGGTGGGAAAGCAGGTGGCCGGCAGGCTGGGCGCGGCCAGCGCGTGGACGTCCGGCACCCGGCGGACGCCATGGGGGCCGTCGGAGAGGAGCATGGCCGGGATGCCCAGCCGCTCCACGGCCGTGGTAGTCCAGGCGCTGGCCCCGGTGCAGAGGGCTGCCTTCTCTTCCAGGGTCATCTGCGCCACGAGGCTGGAGAGGTCGTCCATGACAGGTTCCTTTCTGGCCTGTTCTATCCGGATAGATACGCCTCAGCGACCGTCCTTGCTGCAGCCGCCCTCTCCGCTGGGGCGGACGTGGGGCCGGGCCCGATCCTCGATGCCCTTCCAGGCGTATGGATCCTGGCCCGCGATCATCACGATGTCCCGATAATCCGCAATGGCCATGTGTTCCCCTTCTTGGGGTGGACGCCAGGGCAGGAGGGACTCCGCGCTCATGTAGTGGTTGACCAGCACCCGGCGATAGCCAGACGGCGCCCGGTTGGGCAGGGAGCGGTGGAGGAGATAGCCGTTGAAGAAAAGGATGGAGCCGGCTTCGACTTCCACCGGTACCGCGTCTTCGTCGGTGTAGGGAAAGTTGTAGGCCTCGCCTGTGCAGTCGAAGCGGCGGTCGTTGTGTTCGTGCTGGGGCCAGATGATGCCGTGACGGTGGGAGCCGGGGATGACCCACAGGCAGCCGTTCTCCACGGTGGCATCGTCCAGCGCGATCCAGGCGCCGGTCAGGGAGCGGTCCCGGGTGGGGATGAAGTATTCGTCCTGATGCCAGGCCTGGCCGGGCTTGCCCGAGGCCTTGATGAAGAGCATGGACTGCATGCACTTCACGTTGGGGCCGATCACCTGGGTCAACACCTGGGCGATGGCCGGGTGCCCCAGGTAGCGGTGCATCACCGGCGAGATCTTGTGGGGAAAGTGGATGCACAGGTAGCGGCGCAGGACGTCGTCGTCGCTTTCCTCGGGCCCGGCAGGCGTGACGCCCCGGATCTCGCCCAGTTCTCCCCGGCAGACCCGGGTGGTCTCCTGGCGGAGCTCCTCCACTTCGCCCGGCGTCAGCCCGCCGGGCAGGATGACATAACCTTCCTGGTGATAGGCGGCCACCACCTCCGGCGAGAGGGGCAGGGAGGTGGCCACGTTCAAACCTGAGGCTGTGAGGATGGACATGGTGCTTTCCTTTTGTCGGTGTGGTTCATCCCTTGAGGGCGCCGGCCAGCAGCCCCCGCATGAAGAGGCGGCCCAGGAGCAGATAGACCAGGACGGTGGGCAGCGCGGCGATGAGGGCGGCGGCCATCTGCACGTTCCACTCCACGCTCCAGCTGCCGGCGATGTTCTGGACTGCCACGTTGATGGGCGCCAGCCGGGGCGTGCTCAGGACCACCAGGCCGATCAGGTAGTCGTTCCAGATGGTGGTGAACTGCCACAGCAACACCACCGCAAAGGCGGGCATGGAGATGGGCAGCAGGATCCACCGGTAAATGCCGAAGAAGCCACAGCCGTCGATCTTGGCCGCGTCCACCAGCTCGTTGGGCACCCCGGCGTAGTAGCTGCGGAAGAGCAGGGCTGTGATGGGAATGCCAAAGATGCAGTGGACCAGGATCAGGCCGATGACCGTCCCATAGAGCTTCAACGCCTGCAGGGTGAGCACCAGGGGGATCAGAATGCCCTGGTAGGGCAGGAACATGCCCACCAGAAAGAGGATGAACAGGGTGTCCGCCCCCCGGAAGCGCCACTTGGCAAAGATGTAGCCGTTGATGGAGCCGATGAAGGCGGAGATGAGCGCAGCGGGGACGGTGATGATGACGCTGTTCTTGAAATTGGGCGAGACCAGCCGCCATGCCTCCAGGAAGCCATCCAGATAGATGCCCCGGGGCAGCTCCCACATGCGGGTGATGTTTACGTCCGCGTAGGGCTTGAGGCTGGTGATGAGCATGACGTAGAAGGGCATCAGGTAGAAGGCCGCGAAGGCGGTCAACACCAGGTAGATGGCCCCGCGGCTCCACAGCCGTTGCAGACTCATCGTTCCACCTCCCCCCGCATGCTCATCAGGTAGGGCACAATCAGGAAGGCCGACAGGAAGATCATGAACGAGCCGATGGCCGCGCCCAGGGAATAGCGATACGCGCCAAAGGTGGACTGGAACATGTAGAAGGCCAGGGTGTCCGTGGCGAAGGCCGGGCCGCTACCGCTCATGGCCGAGACCAGGTCGAAGACCCGAATGGAGTTCATCCCGGTGAGGACGATGGCGGTGAAGGTGACCGGCATGAGCAGAGGGATGATCACATGGCGGTAGGTGGCGAAGGTGCCCGCCCCGTCGATGGCGGCCGCCTCCCGCAGCTCATTGGGGATCCCCCGCAGGCCGGCCAGGTAGAGGGCCATCACATAGCCGGTGAACTGCCAGGCCGCGGCGATGCTCACCGCCCACATGCCGTACTGGGGATGGCTGTTCCAGGTGGGCTGGAAGTTTTCCAGGCCGATCTTGGCGAAGAGCAGGTTGATGCCCGTGCTGGGCTGCATGAGCCAGCGCCAGGCCACGCCGGTGACGATACCCGAGACTGCAAAGGGAAAGATGATGATGGTCCGGTAGATGGCTTCCCCTTTGATCTTTTGGTCCAGCAGGGCGGCGATGATGAAGCCGAAGACGATGCACTGGGTCATGAAGCCCGCCGCGTAGTAGACCAGGTTCCGCAGGTCGATGTGGAAGCGGCGGTCCGAGAAGAGCCGTTCCCAGTTGGCCAGGCCCACGAAGGTGAAGTCCGGCACCTGGCTGTTCCACTTCACGGTGGACATGTAGAAGGTCCAGCCGATGAAGCCGTAGATGAACAGGGCCACCGCGATGATGGATGGCGTCAGCACCAGCACCGCGATGAACATGTCGCTCCGTAGCCAGGAGCGGCGTCTCTTCTGGGTGATGGGGGAGGCGGCCACGCCGCGCTCCCCCGTTGCTGGAATGCTCTTATGCGCCAAAGCCTGCATCCTCCGCTGCCTGGATCAGCTGGGCCTGGGCGGCGGCCACATCCCGGGTGGTGGCCAGCACGTTGAGGGCGATGGCGTAGTCCAGCACGAAGCTCTGCTTGGCGGCTGCGCCATGCTGGATGCTGGGCACCAGGATGTTGGTCTTGAAATCTTCCATGGCCTCCAGCTGATATTCGTCGTAGACGCTCAGGTCGGCATCGGTGCGGGCGGGGATGGAGCCCTTGGGCGGGTTGAAGGCGTCCTGACCTTCCCGGGAGCCACAGACCCGCAGCCAGTTGATGGCGTTTTCCCGATGGGGTGCGTTCTTGGGCAGGCCGAAGGAATCGGACAGGACGATGAACTTGCCCTGGGTGCCCGGGGAGGGGGCCCAGTGGTAGGTGGTGAAGCCCTTGGACTTGAGCACGCCGTGGGTCCAGTCGCCCATGATCATCATGGCGGGGCCATCGTCGGCCACGTAGCGGTCGTTGATGTCGCCCCAGCTGGTGCTCAGGTAATCCGGATTCGCGTAGTCGTAGGCCCGGTTGAGGATCTCCAGGGCCTGGGTTACCTGCTCGCTCTCCCAGCTGGTGGAGCCGTTGAAGAGGCCCCGGTAGGTCTCCGGATCCATCACCGCCACCAGCACCGTCTCGAAGACGTGGCCGCTGAAGTTGGGCTCGTTCTCGGCCACGGCCAGCGCGGGAATGCCGGCCGCCTTCAACATTTCGGCCACTTCGAAGAACTCGTCCCAGGTGGTGGGGGGCTCGGCGCCCACAGCCTCCAGCTTGTCCGTGCGATACCAGAGGACGTTGGAGCGGTGGATGTTGACCGGCACCGACCAGGGATGGCCGTCGTAGGAGGCGATCTCGATCAGATCCTGGGGGAAGACGTCATAGAGCCCTTCTTCTTCGTAGAGGAAGTCCAGCGGCTCCATGCGCCCCGGGATGACGTGGCTGTCGATCAGCTCCCGGCCCAGGTGCACCTGGAAGGAGTCCGGCGGTTGACCGCCCTGCATGCGGGTTTCCAGCAGGGCCTTCATGTTGCCGCCCTGCCCGGCGCCGCCGGCCAGGGCCGCGTTGATGATTTCCACGTCGGGGTACTTTTCGCTGTAGATGGCGTACAGCGCGTTCAGGGCCTCCACCTCACCGCCCGAGGTCCACCAGGAGAAGATCTCCAGCTGGTTCTCGCCGCTGGCGCCCTGGGCCGGGGCTTCCTGCGCGGGGGCCTGGGCGCCGCCGGTGGCTCCGGGGGCGGCGGGTGCAGCACAGGCTGCCATCAGCGCCGCGCTGGTGGCGCCAAAGCCCAGGTACTTCATGAACTGCCGTCGATTGACGACGCGCTTGGATTGCATGGTCAAACCTCCTGAAGCTGTTTGATTGGGTAGACAACGAATAGGTGGACGGATGCCCGCAAGCGTCTCGGTGGCAGGAACAGGCCGACTGGCCCTGGGATCTTTGGCGAAGATTGGGGCAGACAGCGCCGAAAGGCGACGCTCGCAGGCTGGATTGCAACCCTATTGATAGCACATTTTGCCCGCCGAGGCAAACGATTTAATTTGATTTTCTCGGACTTGTCTCCAATGGGTGGCAGGTACGGCTCCCAGCTGCCCGGTTTCGGCAGATCCGTGAAGATGGAGGGAGACCGCCGAAGCGCAGCTGCGAGCTGCGCCTACGAGGGGGAGACCATTGGTTGCGGCTCCCAGCCGCCCGATGGTGCCACATCCCGACAGACGAAAGAATGACGACAGTCCCCGTAGGGGCGGGCCCCCGTGCCCGCCCGCCGGCGCCCATCACGAAAGGGCGCCGGTTTGCCGTAGGTGCGGCTCCCAGCCGCCCGGATGCCGTCCCGTATAGAAATGGGACCTACGGCCTTGATGACGCGCGGGGACTGGCACCGGCGATTGCCAACCGCCGCTATGGCCCTTCCCTCCCTTGGGACATATCCAATTTCTGGCTGCCGGTTCGCCAATCCTGGGTTCCGGGGGTATAATCAGGCAATCCTACAGATGGAAGCCGCTTTTGTTCCTGGGGGAGGATCTCATGTCCCAGCCATTGCCAACCGTTGCCATTCTCAGCCCGGGCGATATGGGCCACGCGGTGGGCCGGGTTCTGCGGGAGCACGGCCTGCCGGTGATCACCTGCCTGCAGGGCCGCAGCCCTCGCACCCGCAACCTGGCCGCCCAGGCAGGCATTGCCCCGGTGGATAGCTACGAGGAGCTGGTCCAGCAGGCGGATCTGCTGCTCTCCATCCTGGTGCCGGCCCAGGCCCTGACCGCCGCCCGCCAGGTGGCGGAGGCGCTCCAGCGGACCGGCGCCGATTTGCTCTACGTGGACTGCAACGCCATCTCGCCCGAAACGGTGCGCCGGTTGGGCCAGGAGGTGGAGCAGGCCGGTGCCCGCTTCGTGGACGCCTCCATCATCGGGCCGCCGCCCCGGGAGCCAGGCGCCACCCGCTTCTACGCGTCGGGCCCCCACGCAGACGAATTCGCCGTTCTTCAGAATTTTGGGCTGGACGTGCGGGTCATCGGGGAGACGGTGGGCCACGCGTCGGCCCTCAAGATGTGCTATGCCGCGCTGACCAAGGGGCTGACCGCCCTGAGCACCGAGCTGCTGGTGGCGGCCCAGGCCCTGGGTGTCTGGCCCGCCCTGCGCCAGGAGTTCGAAGCCAGCCAGCCGGCCATGCTCCAACGGATGAACCGCAGCCTGCCGGGTATGCCGGCCAAGGCCTACCGCTGGGTGGGCGAGATGGAGGAAATCGCAGCCACCTTTGAGCAGGTGGGCCTGACCCCGCGCATGCTGCTGGGCGCGGCCGACATGTATCGCTTGGTGGAACAGACGCCCCTGGCCCGGCTCACGCCTGAAGATCCCCAGCCCACCCTGGAGGAGATGCTCCAGATCTTGAGTGAGCACCTGTCGCAGGTTGTCGGCTCCACGTCGGGGTAGCCCGGCCGGGTACCAACCTGTTCTCTTCAACCATTCGCCATTTTACAGACACAGGAGTCATGCCCATGTCCCAATGGTCAGACGGCTACGTGACCGTCAACGGCATCCAGATCCACTATCACCGCACCGGCGGCGAGAAACCGCCCGTGGTCCTGGCCCACGGCATCACCGACAACGGCCTCTGCTGGTCCAGGCTGGCCCGGGCCCTGGAGGAGGACTATGACCTCATCCTGGTGGACGCCCGGGGCCATGGCCTGTCGGACAAGCCCGAGCAAGGCTATTCCCGGGAAGATCACGCCGCGGACCTGGCCGGGCTGATCCAGGCCCTGGAGCTGGACAGGCCGGCCATCATCGGCCACTCCATGGGCGCGGCTTCTGCGGCCGTCTGCGCGGCCCGCTACCCGGACGTGGTGGGCTGCCTGGTACTGGAGGATCCGCCGTGGCGCATGCCGGACGCGCCCGCCGACCAGGATCCCCAGGAGCGGGCCGCCCAGTGGCGTGAGGAGATCCTCAAGCGCCAGCAGCTCAGCAAGGAGGAGATCATCGCCCAGGGACAGACCCAAAACCCTACCTGGTCGGAAGAGGAATTCGATGCCTGGGCCGAGGCCAAACTGCAGGTCAGCCCCAACGTGCTGGAATTTGTGGGGCAGGACGGGCTGCCCTGGGTGGAGACGGTGAAGGCCATCCGCTGCCCCACCCTGCTGGTGATCGCGGACCCCGAGCGGGGGGCCATCGTCACGCCGGAACTGGCCCGCCAGGCTGCTGAACTGAACCCGGCCGTGGAGGTGGCCCACATCCTGGGGGCCGGCCACAACATCCGCCGGGAGCAGTTCGACTCCTTCCTCCTGGCCGTGCGCGACTTCCTGGCCCAGCACGTGGGCAGCCAGGGCTAGCCGGACAGGACAGAGGCGGAGTTGACCATGTCGACAGCCTATCATCAGCCGGAACGGGCGGCTGAAACCCTGGGGCGCCTGGGGTTGCCGGCCCCCGTCCGAGAGCTGGCCGCCCGGCGCTGGGACGTGATCGTGGTGGGCGCGGGCCACAACGGCCTGACCTGCGCCGCCTACCTGGCCCGGGCCGGCCAACAGGTGCTGGTCCTGGAGGCCCGGGAGCGGGTAGGCGGCGCGTGTACCCTGGAAGAGCCCTGGCCAGGCTACCGGGTCTCCCCCTGTGCCTATCTGGCCGGCCTGTTACATCCCCGGGTGATCCAGGAGCTCGACTTCCCGGCCCACGGCTACCGCTGGTTCCCAGCCACAGCCGGCCTCTTCGTGCCCTTTGAGGACGGCGAGAGCGTCCAACTTTGGGACGATGACCAGCGCTGTGAAGCCGAAATCCGCCGCCTGTCGCCCCAGGATGTGGAAGGCTGGCGGGCCATGGGGGATCTCCTGCGCCGCACCCGGGACGCGCTGCGGCCCGATGGGCCGGGGGACCTCTGGCTGGGTCGCCCGCCCAGCCGGGAGCAGATCGAGGCGCGCCTGGGGGGCGATGAAGAAGCCCGCCAGCTCCTTTTCGCATGGTCCATGGTGGAGTTTGTGGAGCACTACCTCCGCGACGAACGCCTGCAGACCGCCCTCCTGGGCCAGGGGGTCATCGGCACCAATGCCAGCCCCTACGATCCCGGCACCGCGTCCGTGCGTTTCCACCACGCTTCTGGACGCCTGGGAGGGCTGCCGGGCACCTGGGGGTACGTGGAGGGCGGCATGGGCATGGTCTCATTCATCCTCTGCGACATCGCCCGGGAGAGCGGCGCCGTGATCGCCACCGGCACCCCGGTGGCCCGCATCGTGCCCGGCGAAGGCGTGGAGCTGGCTGGCGGCGAACGCATCGCCGCTCCGGTGGTGGTCTCCAATGCCGACCCCCGCACCACCCTGCGCCTCCTGGGCCCCCATGTGGATGATGTCTGGCGTCAACAGGTGGAAGCCCTGCCCATGGAGGGGTGCACCGTCAAGGTCAACGTGGCCCTGGCGGAGCTGCCCAACTTCGTCGCGCGGCCGGGCACCTGGGAGCCCCACCACCGCGGCCAGATCAACACCCCCCTCACCAAGGAAGAATGGCGCACCTATCCCCAACTGGCCCGCCAGGGGGAGCTGCCACCCCGCCTGTGGACCGAGCTCTACTTCCAGACCGCCCACGATCCCAGCGTGGCGCCACCGGGCAAACATGTCATGAGCGTCTTTGCCCAGTATGTCCCCTACCGGTTTGCCCAGGGGGACTGGGAGAGCCGCCGGGAGGAGGTGGGCCAGCTGGCCCTGGCCTCCATCGCCCGCTTCTGCACCAACCTGCCCCAGGCCGTGGAAGCCATGGAGGTGTTGGGCCCGCCGGACATCGAACGACGGGTGGGCCTGACCGGTGGGCACATCTTCCAGGGCGAGATCCTGCCCCCGTACATGTGGGACCGCCGGCTGGACTACCGGACGCCCATGGACGGGTTTTTCCTCTGTGGCGCCTGTACCCACCCCGGCGGCAGCGTCATCGCCATCAATGGTCGCAACGCCGCCCTGGAAATCTTGGGCCAGCTATAGCGCCTCCACCAACGCCACCACCTCGGCGGCACAGCCCCAGGCCAGGCTGATGCCACAGCCTCCGTGGCCGTAGTTGTGTACCACGGGGCGCCCCTGCCGCCACTCCAGCTCCAGACGAACCCCATGCCGTCGATGGGGGCGGATCCCCGCAGCCGCCCCCAAGATATCCTCCCGCCGCAAGGCCGGCGCCGGCAACCCGCCTGCCCCGGCGGCCAGCCAGGACTGGTGGGCCTGCCAGATGGCCTCAATCTCGTCCGGCGTCGGCTCAGTCTCCTCCACGCCGGGCTCGTAGGATCCGCCCAGGATCAACACGTCGTCCCGGGCCATCCAGTAGATGGAGCGGCCGTTCCAGGGCACCGTCAGTTTGTATGGCACAGGCTGGGGCCGCAGGTGGAGCAACTGCCCCCGGATGGGCACCAGGTCCGGGTCCGGGCAGAGCTCCCGGCTGCCCAGGCCGGTGCAGTTGACCACCAGGTCGGCGTCCAGGGCGAGCAGCTCATCCAGGTGGGTGAAGCTGCCGTGGCGCAGGGCATGCCCCGCTGCCCGGCAGTCGGCCACCAGCTGGGGCATCAGCCGGGCCATGTTGATGAGAAGGGAGTCGAACTCCCAATGCCAGGCCAACCCTCCCGGCAGGTGGGGTTCGTGGTGGAGCCTGGAAAAGGGGACGATCTCGGCCGCCAGGGGCGGTTCTGGCTGCTCGGCGTAGAAGATATGGCAACGTTCCGGGCGGATGCCGTACTCAGGCTGGCCGGCCAGGCTCCGATATGCCTCCCAGGAGTGCCGCGCCCAGTGGAGGACCCGCTGTCGATATGCCGTAGAGACAAATGACGGATCCGCCGCCAGGTCGGGCCACCAGATGGCCGCGGCCCGGTCAGAAGTGGTGTGGGGTGGATGTTCTCGAGCGTACACGGTGACCCTGTGGCCGGCCTCGCCCAGGCGCAGGGCGCTGGTCAGGCCGATGATACCGGCGCCGATGACGGCAATATCCATTGTTCCTCCTATCCCATGGCAAACAGACGTTCGTCTGAAAGTTTCAGCCCGGTTAAGACAAATGCCCCTATTGCACTGGCACAGGGCATATTATGCTGGAGGCGAAGATTTTTCATGCTGGATCCTACATACATGGCCGACATCCTGACTCAAAGAACGTCTGGAGTATTTATGAAGCTAGAGCGACTTGTCCCTGTGCTGGACGTAAAAGATGTGGAAGCGTCCATCCGCTTTTACTGTGAGACGTTGGGTTTTAGGGTGCACGACACAGTCAAGTGGGCGGGGCGCACGGAATGGGCCCTTTTGGGAACCGACAAGGTTCAGATCATGTTGTGCGCGTCCAACAGCACCGGAGACAATCCCCCGTCGACTTCCGGACAGACAGTTTTTTTCCTCTACCTGGATGACATTGAGGGGTTGCGGCGCGCCCTGGCCCAGAAGGGGCAGGCCCTCCCTCGCATTCAGGAATTGCGCAACGGCACCGCTGAATTCCTTCTGCAAGATCCCGATGGCTACATCCTTTGGTGCAGCCGGACACCCACCGCCCAGCACCAGGGTTTTGACCTGGCCGGCTCCCAGGCTGAGACGTGGAGCGCCAACCAGCGGACCCGTCATATGTCATGATGCTCCTGGTGAACGCGGCTGCAAAAAGCCGTTGTCACCGTAGCGACGCGGGGTGAGAGCCACTGGGTGCAGTGGATTTCCAGAGAGAACCTGGCCATCTCAGTGTTCATCTGTGAAATCTGTGGTTGCTGCGAAGGATGACGCCGATGCTCCCCGATTTCTCCATATGCCGGCCACCGGGGAGATGCTTCCCCCGTTCCCCCCTTCTCCCGGTGGCCCATCGGTTTCGGCTGCCATCCATCGACATCCGGTTTCACTACTCTAATCCCATCACGGCCTTTGTGTAGGCCAGACGAAAGCCAAATCGCTCCACGTTGCGCTGGGAGGCCGTCCCAGGCACAGTCTGGACCGTGGCCAGCTGGCAGCCCTGGGCCGCCGCGTAATGCAGCCGGGCGTGGAGCAGCGCTCCCTGCGCTCCCTGTCGTTGCAGGGCGGGATAGACGCTGGTGGAAAAGCAGCGCCCGAGGGTCCCCTCCATCACCAGCGCACCGCCACCGGCCAACTGCCCGTGCACCCAGGCCAGGAAGCAGACGGTGCCCGGCGTGTGGGGCGTGGGCAGAGCAATCTCCCGATCCATGGCGGCGTCCGCCGTGGTCGCTCCTGGTTCGGCGTCTGGGCCCTGTCCCCGGGCGGCGGCAAAGGCCCCTGCAACCGTTTGAACCCAGCGGGCCACCATAGCCCCATCGGCCACGTCCACCGGCTGCACGGTCACGTGGGGGGCGGGTGTCGGCAGCCCTGTCAGGTCCTCCAATGGGCGAACCCACACATTTTTGAACGCCAGCAGACCGTATCCCCGGTCCCGCAGATGCTGGGACAGGGATGGATGGGCCAGGGGGCAGAGCTCCACCTGGGGGCTGACACCCCGTTGGGCGAAGAAATCTTCGGCCTGGGCCAGGTCGCTGGCCATCACCACCCGCTGCATCCCCAGGCCATAGACCCGGTTCATGGGGGAGCGCCTGCCGGTGAAGACGGCGCAGCCATCGCCGACAGCCAGGCTGGCGCTGCCGCTCTCGGGTAGAAGCCTGGCCTTGGTTTCGGTATAGCGCAGCACCGTCTGGACTTCTGCACCCTCCAGCCGGCGGGCCAGGGTATGATCGGCAAAGAGCATGGTCAGGACTGTTCCTTTCTGGGGACGTCGGTTGGGGCGATTCAACGGGTGCTATCCTGGCGCACCAGTTGCTCGAAGAGGGTCCGGCGCATGACCTGGGCGGCCAGGCCCGGGGCCAGCCGACCCACGAGGGCGAAGAGTCGGTTGGATCGGCCGGGGATCAGGCGGCGCCGGCGGCGCTGCACAGCCCGGTAGATGGCGTCGGCCACCTCTTCCGGCGGCATACGTCGGTGTTCCCGGCGATTGTCCGGGCTGTAGCGACGGGCATGGGCGGTCCGCGTCGGTCCGGGAAAGACCGTCAGCGTATGGCCGTGGCTTTGGGCCAGGGCCATGGACAGGCCGCGCATGTAGGCTGCCAGCCCATCCTTGGTGGCGGCATAGACGGCGGCCCCAGGATAGCCCACAAAATGGGACAGGGATGAAAGGGCCACCACGCTGCAGCCGTGGGTCAGCCGCCCTCTACGCAGGAGGCCCGCAGTGAGGAGCAGTGGCGCAGCCAGGTTGACGGCGAGCACCTGTTCCTGGGCAGTCAGATCCGATGTCACAAAAGGGCCCACCGCGTTGATGCCGGCGTTGTGGATGAGGGCATCGATGGGCGGCCGTCCGGCCAGGGTCTCCAGCAGTTGTTCCACATCGCGGGGGTCGGCCAGATCGGCCAGGGCAAAGCGGGCGTCTACGCCGGCATTGATCAGCTCGGCCTGGGCGTACATGGCCCGCTCCCGGTCCACGTCGATGCCCGTCACCCGGTAGCCGGCCCTGCCGAAGCGGTGGGCCAGGGCACGGCCGATGCCGTCGGCCGCGCCGGTGATGACACAGTGGCGCACCTGCTCTTTCAGAGGTTGCTCTTTCGGAGGCTGGGGGGCCGGAAGGACGATTTGCTGGCGGCGTCGATGCATCCGCCCCAGGAGGCCATCCGCCAGCTCGGGCAGGTGATGGCCGGCCCAGAAGGCCAGCCGGTTGCCAGGGCCGATGACCGCCTGGGGGACTCTGCCCTCCATCTGGCGGATGACGGCCTGGGCGACGGCTTCGGGCGTGGGGAAACGGGGCCAGGGCAGCGACTGGAGGTCGGCGCCGCTCTTGGCGTGCATGCCGGTGCGGATGGCGCCGGGGTGAATGATCTGGGCCTGCACGTTGGGATGACAGGCGGCCAGCTCGATCTGGAGGTTGCGCACGAAGCCGGCCAGGGCGGCTTTGGTGGCGGCGTAGACGGCGTAGTGGGGGGCAGGCAAGGCGGCCACCACCGAGCCGATGAAGGTGAAGAGGCCATCGGCGGCCTGGACCCAGGGGAAGAGGCCGTGGGTCAGGTGGATGGGGGCCAGGAGGTTGACCGCCAGCACTTCGCGGATGGAATTGGGCGGCTGTTCGGCGATGGAGCCCACCCATCCCACGGCGGCGTTATGGATGATCTGATCCAGCGCCTGGATGTTGTTTTCGTGTAGCCATGCGTAGAGGCGCGCATATTGGCCGCTGTCGGCCAGATCTACCTGGCAGTAAGTGTCCGGCTGAAACAGGGGGCCGGATAGCTCTGCCAGGGGGCGGCGGCCCACCAAGACCAGGCGGGCGCCCTGGGCATGGTAGTGCCGGGCCAGGGCCAGCCCCAGTCCGTCGGTGGCGCCGGTGATCAGAACCGTGGGCGGTGGCGTGGTGGTTGAGCTCATCCAGAAGGGCAGCGCTTTGCTGCAGGGACAGGCCCCCGTGCCTGCCCGATGGGGATCAACGCAGGTATTGGGAATAGGGCCATACTTTCCATTTCTCCACTTCTTCACCGTTCAGATACACCCGGGTGCTGGTCCAGTTCTGGACGTAGTCCCACAGGCGCCAGAAACGACGCATCTCGCTTTTGGTGAAGACAACGCGATAGACCAGGCGTCGGTTTTCGTCCAAAATCTGGGTAAAGCCGGGCAGCCGCTGGCTCTGACTCAACACGTGGTGGAAATACTCCGAACGGCTGTGGCCAAACTCCAGGATCAGCTGCCAGCGATCACCGGACCGCTGCGCTTTTTCTTCCTGGTTTTCAGGTGGCACT
This sequence comes from Litorilinea aerophila, assembly GCF_006569185.2. Lineage (NCBI taxonomy): Bacteria > Bacillati > Chloroflexota > Caldilineae > Caldilineales > Caldilineaceae > Litorilinea > Litorilinea aerophila. The sequence continues at coordinate 208,808 of NZ_VIGC02000004.1, forward strand.
GGATTGGCTTTTGCCTCCTCCGCCGGCGCAATTTCCACATCGACCAGCCCGAATTGCTCCCGCAGGAGGGGCTCCAGCACCGGCTGGAGATCCGGCTGGGGCAGGGCCAGGCGCAGGGCCCGATGGACCGAGCGCCAGGGCCGGGGCGCCAGCGCATCCGCCGACAGCTGACTCAAGGCGTACTGGAGGGGATCCTGGCCCAGGGTGCTGGCCAGGGAATTCAGCCGAAACGTGAGCAGCTCCGGGGCCAGGTGGGCGTTGGGCAGCTCCCAGATGGCTGCCACCGCGGCCAGGGCCTCCACCCCCAGGCCCTCCCCCATCAGCGCCTGATGACCCAGGGCCAGTCCCCACAGGGAGCCGGGGAGGGTTCCCTGAGCCAGCCACCGGGCCAGGCCGGCGCCATCCTGACGCAGCCAGAAGCTGAGGAGCAGTACCCGGGCCAGCTCCTCGTGGCCGGTCCAGGCCGGGCTGGCAGCCAGGTGGAGCAGGGCCTGGTGCGCCTCCTGCTGGAAAGGCTCCCCCTCGAACAGGCGGACTTCCAGGTGCGCCAGGTAGAGTCGCCGGAATGCAGCCGGTGCGGGCGCCGTGGGGTCGGCCAGCCAGCGGAGGAAAAGTTCCCGCTGACGTGGGGTGAGTCCGCCGTAGCCCACCTGGGCCGGCGGCTCTGGCACAGTCTCCCCGGGCGGGACCGCTTCCACAGCCAGGTTGAGATCCACCAGCGCGTAGTCCTCTTCCGCGGGGGGGGCATCCACGGTGCTACCCGCGCCCCGAGCCCGGACGGGCCAGGTGCCCTGGGCGAGGGCGGCACGCCACACCTGGCCCGCCGGCTGATCCCGCCCGGCTACCCGAATCAGTCTGGGAAGCTCCTTCAGTCGCTCCTTTTTCTGCTTGGTGGAAAGCAAGGGATTATCCATATCTGACCAGGATTTGTCGAAACGGGAGTGGTCTACCCACCCCGCCGCGGATTCAGCCTTCGTCCCCGGGAATGATACAATCTTCGCCGGATCTGACCAAGCCGGCCTTGAAAGGTGGGCGCGTTCCGGACGTCCCGGGTATGTCGGGGCAAGGTGTTGTGGTGGTTTGCAGCCGCCGATACGCCTGGGGCCGCCCATGCACCAAGGCACGAATCAAGGCATGAAAGAGGGGAGCGAGTTCATGTGGAAAGTTGACCTGCACGCCCATACCATCTACAGCAAAGATTGCCTCACCCGGCCGGAAGCCCTGATTGCCCGGGCCCGGGCCGTGGGGCTGGATAAGATCGCGGTCACCGAGCACAACAACCTGGCCGGCGCGCTGGCTGCCAGGGCCCTCGCCCCCGATCTGGTCATCGTCGGCGAGGAGATCAAGACGACCCACGGCGAGGTGATCGCCTACTTCGTGCAGGAGGAGGTGCCGGCCGGCCTTTCACCCGCGGAAACCCTGGCCCGGCTCCGGGAGCAGGGCGCGGTCATCAGCATCCCCCATCCCCTGGACTCGGTGCGGGGCTCGGCCATGGGGCTGGACAACGTGCTGGCCATCATTGACCAGGTGGATGCCCTGGAGGTGCTGAATGCCCGCTGTGTCCGGCCGGCGGATAACGACGCGGCCGCTCGCCTGGCCGCGGAGCACGGCAAGCTGGTGACCGCAGGCAGCGACGCCCACACCCTCTTCGAGGTCGGACGCTGCCACCTGGAGATGCCGCCTTTCGAAGACAATGCCGCCAGCTTTCTGGCTGCCCTGGCCCAGGCCCGGCCCGCGGGGCGGGTCAGTCCCTTCTGGCCCCATCTGGCCAGCACCTACGCCAAGTGGCGCAAGCGGATCTTCCCGGTCACCCTGCCCGGTTAGCGAGTAAGGCGAATGGCGCGGGGCGAGCATCCTCAGAGGCGGCGCTGTTTTGCCCGGGTTGGCATCTGAGGATGCCGACTCCGCGTCGAAATCGTGAATTGTTGAATTGCGCCCTACTCGCTGCTCTCGAAATATTCCTTCAGCCGCTGGAGCCCTTCCCGGATATCGTCCACGTCGATGCCCGAGTAGGCCAGGCGGATGTAGGCGTGCTTCTCGCCAGGGAGGGGGCGACCAAAGTGCTTGCGGGTGCAGAAGGAGACATTGGTCCGCACCAGGGCTTCATCCATCAGCTGGTTGACGTCGCTCATCCCCTTGCGCTCCAGGATCTTGGTCACATTCGGGAAGAGGTAGAAGGTGCTTTCCGGCGCCTGGATGGAGATGCCGTCGATGGCGTTGAGGCCGGCCACCGCCGCGTCCCGCCGTTCCCGCAGGATCTGGAGGATCTGGTCGGGGCCGCTGGTGTCGCCGGGGATGGCCTCCACCATGGCCCGCTGGATGAAATGGGTGGTGCAGGACTCGGCGTTGGTGTTCAGCTTGTTGATGACGTCGATCACCTCCTTGGGGCCGATGGCCGCGCCCAGCCGCCAGCCGGTCATGGCGAAGCGTTTGGAGCAGGTGTAGAGGATGACGGTGCGCTCTTGCATGCCGGGCAGGTTGACGATGGAAAGGGGCTCGCCGCTGTAGCGCATCTCGTAGTAGGCGTCGTCGCTCAGCACCCAGAGGTCATGTTTCAGGGCCAGCTCGGCCAGCTCCTCCATCTCCTGCCGGGTGGACTGCGCGCCGGTGGGGTTCTGGTAGTTGTTGTAGATCAAGGCCTTGGTGCGGGGGGTGATGGACCGCCGGATGGCGTCTATGTCCAGCTCGAAGCCGCCATCCTTCTCCACGTAGCCGTAGGGAACGGCCACGCCGCCCTGGTATTCGATCTGGGATTCGTAGATGGGGTAGCCCGGGTTGGGGTAGAGGACTTCGTCGCCCGGATCCATCACCGCGGCGATGAATTTGCCGATGACCGGCTTGCCCCCGGGCTGCACCGAGACGTTCTCCGCGCTGTAGGTGACGCCCCGCTTGCGGCCCACGTCGTCGGCGATGACGGCCCGCAACTCTGGGATGCCAGCAGCAGGGCAGTAGCCGGTGTAGCCGTCCCGGATGGCCTTGTATGCGGCTTCCACGATGTTGGCCGGGGTGGGGATGTTGATGTCCCCCAGGTGGAAGGGATAGACCTTGTGGCCTTTGGCAGCCCAGGCCGCGGCCGCACCGGAGACGGCGAAGGCAGTCTCGGTGCCCAGTTTTTCCAGTTGTCTGGCTAAGCGCATGGTTCTTCCTCTTGTTGTGGTTGAGGGTTCTTTTTGTCTTCTGGTTTTTTCACTGTGGCGCTGGACGACTCTTCAGAAGAATCATTGATCTACCACGGAGCCGTCCACGTGGAGGCGGGTTTTGACCTCGCGTGGCCGGTAGGGGTACTTCTCAGCGGCATCCTCGGCCAGCTCGATGCCGATGCCCGGTACGTCGGGCACAATGAGAAAGCCGTTCTCCAGCTTCAGCGCGCTCTTGACGATTTCGCTTTTGGGCGGCTCGTTCTCGCCGATGGGGTATTCCTGCAGGGCGAAGTTGGGGATGCAGGCGGCCAGTTGGACACAGGCGGCCGTGCTGACCGGGCTCAGGGGGTTGTGGGGGACCACGCCCACGTGGTGGGCTTCGGCCAGGGCAGCGATTTTCTTACAGTGGGTCAGTCCGCCGGCCATGCAGACATCCGGCCGCACATACTGGACTGCCCCCCGCTTGAGCAGGGCCTCGAACTCGTAGATGGTGTGGAGCCGTTCGCCGGTGGCAATGGGAATGTGGATCTTCTCGGCCACCAGGGCCATGGCATCGAAGCTGTCGGGCAGGATGGGATCCTCGTAGAAAAAGGGTTGGTAGGGCTCGATGCCCCGGGCCAGGACGATGGCCTCGGCGGGCGTCAGGCGCCGGTGGATCTCGATGCAGAGGTCCACATCCTTGCCCACCGCCTCCCGGTAGCGCCCCACAGTCTCGATGGCGTCCTGCATCTTATCCACGTGGGTCTTGAAATAGGGAACATCGCGGGATTCGTCCAGGAAGGGGGTGAGGTGGCCAACCGCGGTGAAGCCCAGGGCCTTGGCCTGTTTACAGCCTTCGATGAGTTTCTCCTTGGTATCGCCGAAGACGTGGTAGTAGACCCGCACCTTGTCCCGGGTTTTGCCGCCTAGGAGCTGGTAGCAGGGGACGCCGAAATACTTGCCGGCGATGTCCCAGAGGGCAATGTCGATGGCGCTCAGCGCGCCCATGATGGCCGCGCCCCGGAAATGGCTCCACCGGTAGAGGTACTGCCAGTGGTGTTCGATGCGCAGGGGATCCTGGCCGATGAGGTAGCGCTTGAAGGTTTCCACCGCGGCGGCGGACGCTTCCAGATAGCCCCATGCGCCGGACTCGCCCAGGCCGGTGATGCCTTCGTCGGTGTGCACCTGGACGAAGAGGTAGCGATCCACAAAGATGGTTTCGATCTGGGTGATCTTCATCTCCCGGTTCCTCTAGGTGGGGTTTCTTGGATGTTGGGTACTTGGAGGAGACTCTATGCTCTGGTCAATGAGAGTTAGCATGTGGCGTGCTACTGCTAGCGCTTCCTGGGCATCTTGAACGTCGGGTAGCCCCTCGGATAATACTCCTGGTAGTGCATCAGGATAACGGGTAGGAATATAAAAACGATCAAGCAGTTGTACCTCTAGAGCTATCTCAGCGAGAGGGTTGGGATCAAGTAAGCCTAGCAAATCTGTCAGACGGTGGGTGCGCGGCGGCTTTTGTCCCTGGAAGATCAAAAGTCCCTTAACCGCTTTCTCCGCACATTGCTGACAATGAAAACAAACTTGATTGTATATGCCCTCCACCATTGCCAGCTCTGCCATTCGCAGGTCTTGACGGGCGAAGAGAAACCAGCGTTCACTCTCCTCGTTCATATAGAACCTTCCCTTTTCCTACAATTTCATCGCGCACGAAGGCCCGATGTCGGAGCAGTTCTGCGAACTCGGCTGGAGTATAGACGAGGATGTCCACGCCGACCTGCGGACGTAGCAGCTCGAAGACCTCTCGGATGCGGTCTAAAAATTTTCGTTCGGTCTCTGTAACAATGACCAGATCAATATCGGACCATTCTTCAACTTTCTCACTGGTAAGTGAACCAAATAAAAGGATGCGTTGAGGTGCATAGTGCTCACGGAGCAGCTTCACATATCGAGACAATTCAGATTCCAATAGGGCGCGGCGCTGGGCTACGTTTCGGTGCTTAGACACTTCGCATCTCCTGATGGTCCTGGTACATTACCATCGGATTTCCTATCTTCCAGCCCGCAAATCGGCCTGCGGAAAACGAATGAGCACAATATCGCCGGCCTTCATGATCATGTTTTCATTGCCTTTGCCTCCAAGAGCTGACCAGTAGACCGAAGTCCATCAAGTTTATTCTACCATCGCCGTTTTCCCGCGTCGAATCATTGACAGATGGCGGCTTTTACAGTACGGTTTTCTCTGTACGTTACTTCGATATTCGAACCAAACCGGCGCTCCCATGGGAGCCCCAGGAAAGGAAGCAATCATGAAAGGTGGGCGTCAGGCAGCCCTGGTCCACGGCCCGGTGGGCAAAACCTTGATCGATCTGACCATCCCCATGATCTTCGGTATCGTGGGCATGGTGGCCTTCAACCTGGTGGATACCTTCTTTGTGGGGCAGTTGGGCACCCGGGAACTGGCCGCCATGAGCTTCACCTTCCCCGTGGTGATGGTCATCTCCAGCGTCGCCTTCGGCATCGGCATCGGCGGCAGCGCCGTCATCTCCAGGGCCATCGGCGAAGGCAACCAGGATCGGGTCCGCCGCCTCACCACCGACCTGCTGGCCCTGGCCCTGACGGTGGTGATCCTGTTTGTGCTCCTGGGCCTGTTGACCATCGAGCCTGTCTTCCGCCTGTTGGGCGCCACTCCGGATCTGATTCCCCTCATCCGGGAATACATGACCATCTGGTACCTGGCCATGGTCTTCCTGGTGGTGCCCATGGTGGGCAACAACGCCATCCGGGCCACGGGGGACACCCGTACGCCCAGCTTCGTCATGCTGGTGGCCGTGCTGGTCAACGTGGTGCTGGACCCGTTGCTCATCTTCGGCATCGGCCCCTTCCCCCGGCTGGAGCTGGCCGGGGCCGCGCTGGCCACGGTGATCTCCCGGGCGGTGACCTTTGCCGTGGCCGTCTGGGTCCTTTACTTCCGGGATCGCATGGTGACCTTCGTCTGGCCAGGGGTGCGGCCGATCCTGGCCTCCTGGCGGCGGATCCTCTACATCGGCCTGCCCGCGGCCGCCACCAACATGATCGTGCCGGTCAGCGTGGGGGTGGTGACCCGCCTGATCGCCACCTACGGCGCGCCCGCCGTGGCCGCCTTTGGGGTGGCCTCTCGCATCGACATGTTCGCCCTCACGGTGCTGATGGCCCTCTCCACTGTCCTGGGGCCATTCATCGGCCAGAACTGGGGCGCCGGCCGTCACGACCGGGTGCAGGCCGCCATCCGCTACAGCGAACAGTTTTCCCTGGCCTGGGGCCTGCTCATGTTCCTGCTCCTGGGGATCCTGGCCCGCCCCCTGGCGGAGCTCTTCAACCGGGATCCCGCGGTGGTGGAGACGGTGGTGCTGTACCTGCGGGTGCTGCCTATCAGCTATGGCTTTCAGGGCATCCTGCGCATGTGTAACTTCTCCCTCAACGTCCTGGAGAAGCCCCTGTACGCCACCGCGTTGACCGTCCTGCAGATGTTCGTGCTCTACGTGCCCCTGGCCTACCTGGGCTCGGCCCTCTGGGGCTTGATCGGCATATTCGCTGCAGCCGTGGCGGCCCATGTCATCGCTGGGGGCGCAGCCCACTTCGTGTTGCGTCAGGTGTTGGCTGCGGGTGCCCGGGCTCGCCTGGCCCAGGCCAAGGCCGGGGTGGCGTAGCCAGCTATGCGCATCGCGATCCTGGCAGACATTCACGGCAATCTTCCCGCCCTGGCCGCGGTCCACGCCGACCTGCAGCGCCAGGCGCCGGACGCGGTCTACCTGGCCGGCGACCAGATCAACCGCTGCCCGTGGAACAACGAGGTGATGGATCTGATGCGGGATGAGGGCTGGCCGGCCATCGCCGGCAACCATGAGTGGGTGGTGGCCCGGTTGGGCACGCCTGAGAATCGCCCGCCCTTCACCAACCGGGCCCGCTTTCCGGACCTGTGGTGGACCCGGGAACATCTGACCGCGGCGCATCTGGCCACCATACGCACTCTGCCGGCCAGCCGGTTGCTGGCTTTCCCTGGCACCACGCCCATTCGCCTCATCCATGGCCTGCCGGACAATCCCTTCGTGGGCATCCTGCCCGAGACTCCCGAGCCAGAGGTGGCCGCCGCGCTGGCGGGGGTGGCCGAACCGGTGGTGGTCTGCGGCCACACCCATCGGCCCATGGCCCGGCGTTGTGGCCGCTGGTACGTGGTTAATGGCGGGTCCGTGGGCATGCCCTACAACGGCGATCCCCGAGCCCAGTACCTCCTGTTGGACTGGACGCAGGGCCAGTGGCATCCCACCTTCCGCCAGGTAGCCTATCCCCTGTCGGCTGTCACCGAAGGCTTCGCCCGCTATCGCCTGGAAGAGGCCTGGGGCGCCCTGGCTCGCCTGTATCTGCGCACCATCCTGACCGGCCAGCCCTGGGCCAGCGACTTCGGCCAGTGGATGAAGGAGCAGCCCGAGCAGCTCCAGCAGGACCTGGACCGGGCTGTGGCCCTCTACCTGGCGCGCCACGGCCCGGATCGTTGGGCGTTTGGCTGAAAAGCGCGAAATTTGCCGCAGGGGCGGGCCTCCGTGCCCGCCCAGCGCCGCCCCGTCCCGGCGGGTGAAGGGGCGGAGAACCCCGAAGGACAGAGAAACGCAGAGGAGATGAGGATGATTCGACCGTTAACAGAGCAGGACCGGAAGCACGTCGTGGCCCTGCTCTCCCAGGACCGGGCCTTGAACCTGTACATCCTGGGCAACCTGGAGACCCTGGGCCTGAAGCGCGATTTTTGTCAGTTCTGGGGAGATTTTGAGGACAGTTCCGGGGTCCTGCGGGCGGTATTGAATCGTTATATGAACGGATGGACCCTCTATGGCCGACCGGATGCGGATTGGGCCGGCCTGGCCCAGGTGGTGGATCAGCATCCAGTGCCCGCCGCCCGCCTGCAGGACAATCCCGGCGGCATTCCCTCTTTCCTCCCCTACCTGCAGCGATATCGGGCCAGTCAGGAGAAGGTGGAAGAACTTATGACCCTGGCCCCGGAGCACTTCCGGCCTGTGGCGCCGCCGCCAGGGGCCACGGTGCGGCGGGCCACCCTGGCCGATCTGGATGCCCTCATCCACTTGTACCGGGATGCGGGCTCCATGCAACGGTCACCTGCCGCCGTGGAGCGTCCCCTGCGGGATACCCGGGTCTGGGTGGCGGAAGTCGCAGGCCAGATCGGGGCCGCTGCCCTCACCAATGCCGAAGTGGCGGATCTGGCCATGATCGGCGGCGTCTACACCGTACCCGCCCTGCGGGGGCGAGGCCTGAGCCAGGCCGTGTGCAGCGCCTTATGTCAAGAGCTGCTGCGGGAGGGCAAAGGGCCCGTGCTCTACTGGGACACACCGGCGGCAGGTGCCGTCTATCGAAAATTGGGCTTTCAGGCGGTGGGGCGCTGGCGCTCTGTCTGGCTGGCGCCGGCAGACTGAGCTGCCTCCCGCGCCCATGGTTCACGCCTATTGGAGCATGGCGTCGGGCACCAGCCCCGCCTCGATGAGGAGATCGCGGAGGGTCGCCCGGGCCCGGCTTAGCCGGGACTTGACCGTGCCCAGGGGGAGGTTGAGGATCTGGGCTGCTTCGTTGTAGTCGCAGCCGTGGACATCCACCAGGAGGACGACGTTTCGGTGCCAGGGGGGGAGGCTGTCGATGGCGGCCAGCAGCCGCTCCATGCTTTCCTTCTGGGTGACCAGCGTCTCCGGGTCGGTGCCTTCCTCCGGCGGGTTGAGGCTCAGCTCTCCCTTGCTCTGCTCCTGGAGTTCATCCAGGCTCAGGGCTCTGCGGCGTTTCTGGCTGCGTAGGTGGTCGTAACAGGTGTTGGTCACGATGCGCAGTAGCCACGAGCGGAAGTTGCCATCCTGGAAGCGGGGAAGGGCCCGATAGACCTTGATCAGGGCATCCTGAACCGCGTCGGCGGCCGCCTCTTCGGTACGCAGGATGTGGTGGGCCACCCGTTCGGCCGCGCTGCGGTAGTGTTCGATCAGGTGATTGAAGGCCAGATCGTCGCCGGCCCGGGCCGCCTGAAGCACGTCGGCCAGCTCCAGCGTGGTGCTGCCGGCGCTCCAGCCTTCGCCAAAGCGCACACTCTCGCTGCCATAAGGATAGTCTGTCGTCGGGGATATTGGAGAATAATTCATAGCTCTCTGCCTTTCTCGATGCAAGCTTCGCCCATGGCATAAGCGAGGCATCCAGGTTTCCTGTCTGCACCCCGATCATAACGGTTTTCGGTTAAAAACATCTGAGGATTTCCGGACTTTTTTCGGACCGTTTTCTTACGCTTCCGGTGTGCAGGCAGCGGGAAGGGCAGGCGTGGGGAGGCGGTAGAGGTCGACGGAAAAGGGCAGGAGAGAAGGCGAAGGAGGGAAAACGAAGGGCCAGAGAGCGGGGCGCTCAGTCGACGACCAGCTGGTAGCCGTAACCGCGCACGGTGATGATAAAACGGGGCTCCTCGGCGTGTTCCGGCTCGATGCGGCTGCGCACCCGGCTCACCATGCGGTCCACATTGGCATCATAGACATCGCCGTTGGCCTCCGGCCAGACGGCCTGGGCGATCTCATCCTTGCTGACCACCCGGCCACGGCTCTGATAGAGGAACCAGAGCAGGTCAAACTGCTTCACACTCAGGGGGGGATCCAGCAACTTCCCATCCACGTAGACCTGGCGGGTGGCCGGATCGACCCGCAGCGCTGGCTCCTTCACTGCAATCAGGGCGGGCGCCGTCACCGTGGCGGAGGGATCGTAGAAACGGAAGCGGGTGGAGGCAAACTGGATCTCACACCCGTCCTCCAGCCAGGCTGTGGCCCCGGGCGCCAGACGTTTGCCGTTCACCAGTACGCCGTTCTTGCTGTTCAAGTCGTGGACCTGGTAGGCGTTGTCGATGCGGCGGATCTCCGCATGTTGGCGGGAGGCAAACTGGTCTTCCAGCACCAGATCCGAACTGGCCGAACGGCCCACGGTGGTGATTTCTGCCGACAGCTCATACTCCATGCCGGCCTGTGGTCCGCTCAGGCAGACAAGTTTCCCAAACTGGCTCACCCTGGAATCCTTTGATGTGCTTCAAGCGCTATGCTAGAATAGCCCTATGGGATCCAACCGGGTCCCCAGGGAGTGTCCCATGCCAAATCTACCAGGTCAAATATACCAGCATCGCCCGAAACTGGCAAGATGTAGGCGGACCTGGCTCAAGTGTTCTATGCCAGCGTGATGGGGAGCCCCCCGCCCGGCCAGGAGATCCCACTGGCCGGGCCTGCCACCGCCTGCTGCCAGCCTTTTTTATTGACTCTGAACGGCGTATTTATGGACTTCACATCAAACGAGTTAGGCTCTTCAGACCCTGACGCAGAGCGGGATAGCGGAGCAGGGCGAACAGATGCAGAGCGCAAGCCGGCACCCGGCCCATCCAGCACGTTTCTGCCAGGCGCCAACCTGACCGGCCAGCAGATCGGTCACTACCTGGTGGAGGAGCGGCTGGGCGGCGGTGTCATGTCCACCGTGTACCGGGCCCGGGATCAGATCCTGGAGCGCACCGTGGCCCTGAAGGTGCTGATGCCCGGCGCCGACGAGGTGGCCCGGGAACGCTTCCGCCGGGAAGCCCGCACCGTCAGCTTCCTGGAGCACCCCCACATCGTGCGCACCTACCAGGTGGGGCAGACCGGCGCAGACGGCCTCATTTACATCGCCATGCAGCTGGTGGAAGGCTTCAGCCTCTCCACCCTGCTGGAACGCCACGGCAAACTCTGCGTGGTGGATGCCTGTAACCTGCTGGAGCCCATCGCCCGGGCCCTGGCCTATGCCCATCGCCACGGGGTGATCCACCGGGATGTCAAGCCGGGCAACATCCTGCTCCACCGGGTGCCGCCGGGAACACCCCACAGCGTCCAGCTGACTATCCTGGACACGCCTGTCATCCCCCTGCTGACCGATTTCGGCATCGCTCGGGCGCTGGATGCGCCGGAGCTGACCAGCGTAGGGCGCACCATCGGCACGCCGGCCTTCATGTCGCCGGAGCAATGTGCCGGGCGCTCCGACATCGACGGCCGGGCCGACATCTACTCTCTGGGGGCTGTGCTCTATCGCTGCCTGGTGGGGCGTATCCCCTTCACCGGCTCCACCACCCAGATCCTCCATGCCCACGTCTACGAGCCCCTCCTCATCCCGGACCAGGTCTCCAGGACCCTGCCCCTGGTGGTGGCCGAGACCCTGCGCCGCTCCATGATGAAGGACCCGGCCGAACGCTATCCCAACGCCGAGCTAATGGCCGACGACCTGGCCCTGGGCGCCGGGCGGCAAGTGGAGCCCAGCCCGGCTTCCCTGGAGCTCGACCCGGATGAGATGACCCAGACCCTGGAAGTGGCCCCGGTGACCCAACCCGTCGACTCCGGCGGGACGGTGCTGGTGCCGGCACGCTCCCCCGGCGGCCCTCCCAGCGGCGTTCGGCCGCGCCCACCCGTGGGGGAACCCATCCCATCCCCATCACCACGGCCCGTTCCCCGCTCTCGGCGGGCGGTTCTCACCCGTCGCCTGGGGATGGGGGTCCTCAGCACCGCGGTGGTGCTGTTATTGGTCTTCCTCAGCATCAGCCTGTTCAACAGCGTCTTCAACTCCCTGGGCGAGGATGGGCTGGCCCAGTCGCCCACGGCGACCCGGCCCCTCGGTTCCCAGGCCGGACCAGGTACGCCCCAGGCTCCTCCCGCGGGGGCGGTTTCCCTTTCTCCCACCCCGTCGGCCCAGACGCCCCCCACCGTCGGCGCCGCTTCCTCGCCCACAGATCCTCCGGCGACGGTGGCGGCGGGCAGCCCCATCACGGCCACGGCGGTTGCCACCCCGCCGCCCGACGTCACGCCCACGCCCATCCCCACGCCGGCGGCCTCCCTCGCCTCGGCCTGGGATGATGCCCAGGCCTTCTACGCCGAGCAGGACTGGGCCGAGGCTCTCTCCTGGCTCACCATCGTGCGCCGGATCGACCCGAGCTTCCAGCAAGAGCAGGTGACCGCCATGATGGTGGACAGCTACCTGGGGCTGGCGGCCCAGGCCAATGGCGAAGGGCAGCCAGAGGTGGCCCTGGATTACCTGGATGAAGCCCTGGCCCTCCAGGAGGACGACATATTGCTCTTGCGCCTGCGGACGGCGACCGCCCAATTTCTGGAGGCACAGGCCACCCCACCGCCGTCGGTTGAAGAAATGGAGCTGATCCGCCGGAGTCTCCAGCAGGCCCACGCGGCCTATGGGGACAAATTGGCCGAATCCCAGAAGCCTTGCGCGGCCATTGAGCAGGTAACGGCGGCCAATCGTATCCTTCCGGACCCGAAATTGTCAGAAAAGCTGGCCGATTATCAGGCACAATGTGATACGGTGAAGGCGATTGCCGCGGTCAGCCAGTTGGGTGGGCATCTCATCTACTCGGCCTACCAGAACGAGCGGTATCGCATCTTCCGCATGCCGGTGGCCTACGATGCGCCGTCCACCCTGCTGGTGGAAAACGGCACCCAGCCCAGCCTGCGGCCGGATGGACGGGTGATTGCCTTCTACAGCCTGCGGGCGGACTATCAGGGGCTGAGTGGATTCGACCTGAACGCCGGTCTGGATCCCAATGACCGCTCCGTGCGCTACACCGATTTCGTGGAGGATTCCCGGGACAGTCCCCCGAGCTGGAGCCCGGATGGCAGCCGGCTGGTCTACGCCAGCATGAGCTTTGGCGACGGACGCTCTCGCATCTATGTGGTGCCGGCGGACGGCAGCCGCAGGGCCACCACGCTGGCCCTGGGCAAAGACCCGGCCTGGCACCCGTCGGACGACTGGATCGTCTACAACGGCACGGACGAGACGGGCAACAACCCGGGCCTCTGGCTCATGCACAGTGACGGCACCGGCCGTACCCGGCTCACCGACAACGGCAACGATCAGCGGCCCACCTGGTCGCCCGATGGCCGCTACGTGGTCTTCATGAGCAACGGCCGGGACGGCAACTGGGAAGTCTATCGGGTGGACCTGTTGGATGGGAGCATCCTTCGCCTGACCAGCCACCCGGCCCAGGATGGCCTGCCGACGGTCAGCCCGGACAGTAAGTACGTGGCCTTCTTGAGTGACCGGGACGGTTACTGGCGCATTTACTATGTGCCCATCAATGGTGGGCCAGTTCGTCCTCTGTCCCGTATGGCGGGCGAGCTGCCCAAGTGGTTGGAGTATGCGATTCAGTGGGTGAACTAGTGTCCGGCCGATCTGCAGATGACCCCGGCCCCACCGAAGGGGCCGGCCTGATGGATCTGTCCGGCCAGCAAATCGGACGTTATTTGATTCGGCAGCGCCTGGGGCAAGGCGGCGTCGCCACCGTCTACCAGGCCTACGATCAGGTGTTGGGCCGCTCGGTCGCGCTGAAAATCCTGCTGCCCCACGCGGACGACAAGGCCCAGAGCCGCTTCCGGCGGGAAGCGTTGATGGCCGGCACCCTGCGCCATCCCCACATCGTCCGCATCCTGCAGGTGGGGAACGCTTCCCAGGGCAGCGTGGCCTACATCGCCATGGAGCTGGTGGAGGGAGAGAGCCTCTCCTCCCTCCTGGCACGCCATGGCCGCCTCCTGCCCGAAGAAAGCTGCAACCTGCTGGAGCCCATCGCCCGGGCCCTGGCCTACGCCCACCGGGCCGGCATCGTCCACCGGGACGTGAAACCCAGCAACATCCTCCTGCGCATAGCCAGCCCCGGCACACCCAACAGCGTGCAACTGGAATCCTTGGACCATCCCGTGGTGCCCCTCCTGACCGACTTTGGCGTGGCCCGGGCCCTGGATGCGCCGGAATTGACCAGCACAGGCCGCACGGTGGGCACGCCCGCCTTCATGGCCCCGGAACAGTGCTCCGGCCGCCGGGACGTGGATGGCCGGGCCGACATCTACTCCCTGGGGACTGTGCTCTACCGCTGTGTCACCGGCCGCCTGCCCTTCACCGGCTCCACCACCCAGATTCTCCACGCCCATGTCTACGAGCCGTTGACCATTGACGCGGCGGTCTATCAGCACCTCCCGCCCCTCCTGGTGGAGATTTTGCGCAAGAGCCTGGCCAAACGGCCGGAGGATCGCTACCCCGATGCGGACGCCATGGCCGACGCGCTGATGCAGGTGGCCGGCCGCCGGCCCCGCCCCGTCGGCCCCGCAGCAGACGGTGCCACGGCCACCGCCACCCTGACCCTCTCCGGGTTGACGCCGGCAGTCTCCCAACCCGCCGCCCAGGAGATGGCCGTCCTGATTCCAGCCCCAGGGGACCAGACGCCCCCTTCGGTTACTTCGACCCCGCCGCCGCGGCCTCCCCAGCCCCGGGCCGGGCGTCTGGCGACATTTTCCTGGCCCCGGCTGGCGCTGGCGGGGATCCTCTTCCTGTTGGCTGTCCTGGCGGGCCTGACCCTGGCCAGCGGCCCCAATGGCTCGCCCCTGGCCCGGCTCACCGGCCGGGTGGATGCTTCGTCTACACCAGCTGTGGCCGTTATCCCCCGGGAGTTGCCCTTGCCACCCCCTTCCGCGACACCCACCCCTGCCGCCGGTTCGGCGAAGCCCTTTGGGCCTCCGGCCCAGGGTGGGGTCGGCAGTGGCCCCCGGGCCACCCTGGTGACATCTCCCCTTGCCACATCCGTCTCCACCGCCACCCCCCGGCCTGTGCCCACGGACACGCCCACCGTCGCGCCGACTTGGACCCCCGCGGCCACGCCCACGGCCGACAGGCCGGAGGGCCCGCCGCCCCAGCCCCAGGCCGCCCCGTCCGAGGGGTTGGTGGGCACCTGCGCCACGGTCATCGATCCATTCTTCCTGCACGTGGTTAGCGCCCTGGATGAATCCATCCGGCCCCAGTTTCTCTGCCCCAATGGGCCGGCGCTTGCAACAAATGGTGAGATCTGGCGATTCGAATACGGGTTTATGTTGCATTTGGACGAAACCCCCCTGATCTATGTATACTACGATCTCACACAGGAGTGGGAGCAGGTGGTCAACACCTGGCGCGAGGGGGACCCTGTGGTCACCGGCGTGGTAGAGCCGCCCGCCTCCAACCTGTATCAGCCCGAGCGGGGCTTCGGCCGCGTTTGGGAAGAGCATCAGCGTCAGGTCTCATTGGGATTCGCCACGACTGCGGCGCCGACACCCTTTGCCGCCATCATGCAGTCATTCCCCGGCGGCATCCTGATCGGCAATCGGGATGATGGCGCGGTCTACCTGTTTTTGCGTTCCAAGTTGCGCCTTTGAGCCCGACGCCCCTGTGTTTTCGCCAGGCGCCGCGGCCGCAGCCGGCGGGTCAGTGGGCGCCCGGAGTTTCGGCCGCGGCCGTTGACGCCGGCAACTTGTCAATCCCGGCAGTTATTTAACCATCCACTCATTCCATTTCCACCAAGGAGGAAACGATGAACAGAATCGTCCCGCGGAGCATGAAAAAGCCCCGGCTGATGGCGGTGAGCGTGCTGGTGCTGGCCGCCGTGGCCCTGGCTGGCTGTGCCGGCATGCCTTTCGACATCACCCAGATCCCATTCGTGCAGCAGTTCCTGCCGCCCACGCCCACCTTCACGCCGACGCCCGTCCCCACCCCCACGCCGACACCGGAGCCGACCCCGACCCCGCGGCCCGGCGAGACGCCGCTGCCACCCACGCCCACGCCCATCCCCACGCCCCAGGTGACCATCCCCGAGGGCTTCACCATCCTGCGGGATACGGAGCGGGGCTACTCCCTGGCCGTGCCGCGTGGCTGGTCTCAGCTGGACCTGCGCAGCCAGCAGTTCCAGAACATGGCCAACACCTTCGGCATGGGCGGCCAGATCGCCCAGTTGAACCAGTTCCTGGACTCGCCGGAAGGCCAGGCGGTGGGCATCGTCGCAGTGACGGACCTGACCGCTGTCATGTTCGGTGGGCTGCCCACGGTGCTCAACGTCTCGGTGATCGACGCGCCCGGCGCCACCCCCGATTCGTTGCTGGACTTCCTCCAGGCCAACCTGGAAGCCAACCAGAGCATGCTGGGTGACGTGGACATCCAGGAGTTGAACACGGCCGTGGTGAACAACCTGCCTGCCGTGCGGGGCTCGGTGGTCGCAGACCTGAGCCAGTACGGCATGAACGCCCGGGTCTTTGCCAAGGTGGTGGCCCTGATCGCCAATGACAAGGTCTACATCCTGACCCTGGCCACCCAGGAATCCAACCGGGGCGCCAAGGAGCCAGTCTTTGACGCCATCATCGGGACCTTCCGCCCCGAGTAGGACCGTACAATTTCATTTCGGGACACCGGTGGGGCCCTGGCCCTGGGCCTGGCGCCCTACCGGCTGCCCCTTCCCGTGCCTGTATACGTCGTGTGGCAGAAGCTCCGCAAGGACTTTGCCACACGACGTATCTTGTCTCGGGCATCTTGTCTCGGGCATCTTGTCTCGGGCATCTTGTCTCGGGCATCTTGTCTCGGGGCATTCTGGCTTGGGCGGGTTTCTGCGCAAGGGCTGGCCTGGCCGCCGGGGACATGCCCGCCGACAAACCATAAGGGGATCGGAATGATTGAGCTGGCACCCAACCATAAAATGGGCCTGCCCGTGGCCAACCCCATCCTGTTGGCCGGCGGCATCATCGGCTGCGGCGAAGCCGTTCCACCGGGGTTGGAGCTCAGCCGTCTGGGGGCGGTGGTGGTGGGGCCGGTCATGGCCACCGGTAGCCCCGGCGCGCCGCTTCCCCGCCTGGCCCATACCCAGGGCGGTTGCGTCCTGGAGGCGGGCAGCCAAAATCGGGGCGTGGGCGCGGTCTTGCGGCGCTTTGCCTCCCTGTGGCCATCCCTGGGAGTGCCGGTGGTGTTGCAACTGGCGGACCGGGAGCCCCGGCTGTTGGCCCGGACTGTGGCCCGGGTGGAATCGGTCCCAGGTCTGGCCGGGCTGGAGCTGGTTTTGCCGGGGGATGGGGACCTGGCGCAAGCCCGCTCCCTGGTTCGCCGGGCCACCCGAGAGACAGAGCTGCCGCTCTGGGTCAAGCTTCCCCTGCCCCAGGCAGAAGCATGGGCAGAGGCGGCTGTCGAGGCGGGCGCCGCCGGCCTGGTGGTGGGGCAGCCGCCGACCGGCGCGCTCATGCGCCCATGGCGCGGAGAGCCGGTGCCCGTGCGGGGCAGCCTCTACGGGCCACTGGCCTTTGGCCTGATGTTGGAGAAGCTATTGGCGGTGGCGGAGCTGGCGCTACCGTGCGCGCTGATTGCCTGCGGCGGCATTCACACCTGGGAGCAGGTGCAGCAGGCCCTGGCTGCAGGTGCCCAGGCCGTCCAGATCGACGTCGCCACCTGGGTGGAGCCGGCCCTGCCCGGCCAATTGGCGCAGACATGGGCCGGCTCCAAACCGATGGGTGAGTGATGAGGTATTGTCTCTCGTTGGGTGGGTCGTGCCTGGGTGTTACCCCTCCGGGCCAAAGAGCGCCATCTGTTGGGCGGGTTGCCGGCCGTCCAGCAGCACAAAGGGCGCTGCCTTTTGCACATCCCGCACGCCCAGGGCCCGCAGGTGGGAGAGCTGGGTGATGCGGCCCCGGCGGCGAGCGGCCAGGATGGCGTCGGCAGCCTTGGGGCCGATGCCGGGCACCCGCAGCAGCTCCTCCCGGCCGGCCCGGTTGAGCTCCACCGGCGCATGGCGCAGGTGAACCTGGGCCCAGGCCAGCTTGGGATCCTGCTCCAGGGGCAGGTTGGCGTCGGCTGTGAAGGGCAGATCTTCCAGGGACCAGCCATAGTCCCGCAGCAGGAAGCTGG
Source organism: Litorilinea aerophila (assembly GCF_006569185.2). Taxonomy (NCBI): domain Bacteria; kingdom Bacillati; phylum Chloroflexota; class Caldilineae; order Caldilineales; family Caldilineaceae; genus Litorilinea; species Litorilinea aerophila. Next base: position 226,684 of record NZ_VIGC02000004.1, read on the forward strand.
CCTGATAGAGGCGGAGCTCCCGGCGGGGCGCCGTGGCCGGCAGGGACTCGAAGGGCGTCTGGATCACCGGGTGGAAGGCGGAGTAGTAGGTGCGCTGGAGGCCCAACTGGCGATAGAGCCGCTCGCTGGTGTGGAGCAGCTCCAGGTCCGTATCTCCCACGGCGCCGACCACGAACTGGGTTACCACACTGGCCCGCAGGCCTTCCCGGGCCCGAAGCTGGCTGATCCACTGGAGGCGTTGCATCAGCTCGGACCAGAAGTCCTTCTTGGGAGCCAGCGCCGCCAGGCGCTGTTCCGTGGCGCCCTCCAGGTTGATGGAGACCCGGTTGGCCAGTTGCATGGCCCGGCGGATCTGGTCATACTCGGCGCCGGGCATGATTTTGAGGTGGATGTAGCCCCGGTAGCCATGGCGACGCCGGATGATCTCCGCTGTGTCCAGGAGGCGATCCTGGGTGGTCACGCCGCCTTTGATGATGCCCGAGGAGAGAAAAAGGCCATCCACCAGGCGAGCCCGTTCCATCTGAATGAAGGTTGCGGCCATTTCGTCTGGCGTGAAGGTGAGGCGCCGGGTTCGATTTCGGCCGGCGCGGAACGGACAGTAGTAGCAATTTCGTTCACAGGCCGTGGTGAGCATGGCCTTGAGCACCGGTTTTTTGCCCGTGGGAGTGGTGACGTGGGAGATGCACGGCAAGGGCTGAGGCCGCCTGCTGCCGACGGTCTCTTCCACTGGCTGGCTGCCGGCCGGCTCGAAGCGGGTGGCATCCCCCAACAGGGAAAGCTTTTGATAGGCATCCGGTGCGCTCTTGAAGTTCATGTCTTTTAGTATACGAACAAATGTTCGGTTTGTCAAGGAGAATGAGTTAGGTTAGAAGTATGCGTGCACTGATTCAACGAGTCAGCCAGGCCAGCGTGACGGTGGACGGGCAGGTGGTCAGCGCCATTGGGCGGGGCTTTCTGGTGCTCCTGGGGGTGACCCACAGCGACGGCCCGGAGGAGGCCGCCTACCTGGCCCGCAAGATCGCCGGCCTGCGGCTTTTCGAGGACGAGGCCGGGAAGATGAACCTGGGCCTGTTGGATGTGGGCGGCGCGGTGCTGGCCGTCAGCCAGTTCACCCTCTACGCGGATGCGCGGAAGGGACGGCGCCCCAGCTTCACCCGTGCGGCCCGTCCGGAAGAGGCCGAACCCCTGTACCAGGCCTTTTGTGCACGGCTGGCCGAGGAGGGGATACCGGTCCAGCAGGGGGTCTTCCAGGCCACCATGCAGGTGGCCCTGGTCAACGATGGCCCGGTCACCCTGTGGCTGGACACGGAAGAGTTGATGCCCAGGGCCGGGTAGGGGACGCGTACTGCGCCGCAAGGCGTAGTACACCACAAACGTTCCATCATGTACCCAGGTCAAGAATTACCCAGGTTAAGAAAGGTGGATTGGATGACTAAAGACAGCTATCTACTGGCAGAGGAACCGGCTGTAGATCTGGCCGTGGCTGAGGCCATGGCTGCCGAGCTAGAGGAGTATCTGATCAAAGACGATCTCTACCGAACGGTTATCGCCAAAACGCCCAAAGGGGAAGTCCGGGTCCGCATGACTGGCGGGGATCTCCTCTCCCGGCTGCTGCGTCTGCAAGGGGAGCGGGATCAGCTGACCCCCGAGGAGCAGGCCCGCCTGGATGCCCTCCAGCAGCAGGTGGACTCGGTGATCTACAGCCTGCGTCACCGGTTTCACGAGCGGCTGCAGCGGGAAATGAAGGCCCGCCTGGACAGCCTGCGCTGGTTCCTGGATGAGTGTCGGGAGGATCGGGCCCGTTGCCGGGCGGAATTTCCGTTCGAGATGCGCAACCGCCAGCGCATCGAGGAGATTCTCAAACAGTTGGGGGATCAGGTACCCCAGGAGCTGGCGGACGAGTTGCGGGCTGTGGACCAGCGCATTCGCCAGTATGCCCAGCCCAGCGATTTCATCTGGGATGAGCGCCTGAAGCCCATCTTTACGCCCCACCCGTACTGGTACCTGTACATGCGGCCGGCCTAAAGGCAGGTAGAGACGCACGGCCGTGCGTCTCTACCTTACGGATTCAGCCAGCGGATGACCTCGTCGTGGATGGTGCCGCCGGTGGCCACGATGCCGTCCCCCTGCAGGGGGTCGTTGCCGTGCCAGTCGGTGATCCGGCCGCCGGCGCCCTCGATGATGGGGATGAGGGCCATCAGGTCCCACGGGTTGAGCACCGGGTCGGTCATGATGTCGGCGCCGCCGATGGCCACCAGGTAGTAGCCGTGGCAGTCGCCCCAGTTGTGGTAGCGCTTCACCCGCTTGCTGAGGGCTTCGAAGGCCGGCCCATTCTGGTAGTTGAAGACATTCCAGTGGCTGGTGTTCAGGAGCACCGCGTCTTCGATGCGGTCGCAGGGCCGCACATGAACCGGGCGGCCGTTGAGGAGCGTCTGCCGCCCATCGCCCACCAGGAAATCGTCCAGGATGGGGTGGTGGATGACGCCCAGGCGCGGGCTGCCCTCCACCACCAGCGCGATCAGGGTGCCGAAGAGGTAGCTGCCGCTGATGAAGCTCTTGGTTCCGTCGATGGGGTCCAGCACCCACTGGTAGGGGGCGTCGGGCTGATAATGGCCGAATTCTTCTCCCAGGATGCCGTGCTCCGGGAACCGTTCCATGATCATCTCCCGCATCACCGCTTCGGCCTGGGTGTCGGCGATGGTGACCGGAGACAGATCTTCTTTCAGCTCAACCTGGAGATCGGCCCGGAAGTATTGGCGGATGATCTGGGCGCTGGCCATGGCCAGGCGCCGGGCGAAGGCGACATACTCGTCCAGCTCCAGGCTGGTGGCTGGATGGCCGGGCCGGGATACCGACGGGCTGGTCACGGCTGGGCCTCCGGGCTCAGGGTGGGGGTGGTCTGGTGCAGGGGCGCCAGCGCTTCCCGCTGTTCGGGGGTGTACAGTTCTTTGCTCATGAACCAGAGCCGGTATGGGAACTGGCGACCCTCACCCTGGGCTTTCAGCCGATTCAGGGCCACCTCCATGTTGGTGCGTGCCGACTCCAGATTGTTGCGAATTGCCCAGCCCACGCCGGCCAACCACAGGAGTATCCAGTGCGGATCCCGCTTCTCCCGGAGGATGCTCAGTATGCTGGATAGCCCGAGGTCTTCCGGATCGCCCAGATAATATTGGGAGAGGGTGAATTCCAGGAGGGCACGTTCCTGGTTCTGGCTCAAATCCTGGCGGACGGCCTGTTTCCACTCTTCTTGGGCTTCCCGTGGGCGGCCCATCAGCCGGTAGGTCAAGCCCCGCCAGAAGTGGGAGCGGATGGCGGCTGGATCCCGGTTGATGAAGGACAGGGCCTTTTCATAGTGGCCCTGCAGGACGAGCCGGGTGTACACTATGAAGGGGTTCAGGGGCGTGGAACTGAGTCGGTTTGCCTCCTCGTAGTAGGCGATTCCCTGCTCCCATTCGCCGGTTTCCATGGCGATCAACAGCTTTTGTTGCAGGAGGAGGAGCTGCCTCTGGTGAGGTTCCTCTTCCTCTGCCCCGGCGTACTCCGGCGAGAAAAGGAACTGTTCCAGGGCCTCAAGCCCTTTCCGGGCCGCATCCGGGCGTCCTATTTCCAGCCCGGCAAAAATCCATCGGATGAAATCGCCCTCTACGGCCCCTTCCCGCCTGGCAAGCTCCTCCAGGCGGGCCAGGGCCTGGTCAAAACGGCCTGCCTGCATCAGCACATCGGCTTCATGGTGATCCCAAAAGACCCGGTCTTCCGGGTCGATCTCTTGCCGGATCTGCTGGATGAGTGCCAGGACTTCGTCGTAGCGGTCGCGAACGAGCAGGTAGGATTGCAGACTGCCAGCCGCCTCTAACAGGAGGTTTTGCAGGCGGTTGTTACCCGCCTTGCGGGCGCTTTCCGGCAGCCGAGAGAGGCGGTCGACCAATTTCTGGTAGAGGGGGATGGCCTCGTCGTTGTAGTTGATGGCCTTCTGGTGGGCCTGGGCCAGTAGATCTTCCCAGCTTCCCTTGACCACGGGCCGATTCGTCTGTTGGCCGGCTCTGGATGGTTGCGTGCTCATTTCGGGCTGTTGTCCTTCGCTATCTTCCTGAATGGGCTGCCTGCGCTTGCCAGCCCCCTCACAGCTCGATCTCCCGTTTTACCGTGGAGAGAAGGGTCTCCGCGCGCAGGTCGGGCAGGTTGTAACAGGTGCCGCCCAGGGCTTCGGCCAGCTTCTGGGCCAGCCCCCGGTCGAAGGCCGCGTGTTCCATGTTGACCACGATGGAGCGCAGGGAAGCCTGCTGGAAAAGCTCGGCGATGCGGTTGGCCTCTTCCTGGGCGGGCATGCCGGTCATGCTCACGTTACCGGCCCCGTCGGTGAGGAGGATCATCAGGGGGCGCAGTTCGCTGTCCCGCCGCCGGGCGTTTTCGATGACCTGCCAGGCCAGGTAGAGGCCGCTGCTCAGGGGCGTCTTGCCGCCCACGGGCAGCTCCCGCAGGGCCTTCTGGGCCAGCTCCACGCTGTTGGTGGGGGGCAACACCAGGCGCGCCCGGTCCCGCTGGAAGACGATGAGGCCCACCTGATCCCGACGCTGGTAGGCGTCCACCAGCAGGCTGAAGATGGCTCCTTTGGTGGCCTCCATGCGTTCGCTGGCCGCCATGGACCAGCTGGCATCCACCACGAAGAGGATGAGATTGCCGGTGCGCCGGACCCGTACCTTGCGCTGCAGGTCGGTGCGGCGCAGCTTCAGGGCCAGGTCGTTGTCCGAGGTGGCCCGGCGCTGGCTCTGGTAGGGTGCGGCCGCGCGCAGGGTGGCGTCAAAGGCGATGTCCTCGGGGCGATCGCCCGCGGGTCGGGCCTTGATGTAGCGGCCCCGTTTCCGTTCGGTGCGGGTGTAGGATCGCTTGCCTGCCCGCTCCCGGGTCATCTTGTCCAGGGGGGTATCGAAGCGTTTGGCCTCGAAGGTCTCGCCGATCTGGACTGGCTTGCGGGCCCCTTTGCTGTCTCCGGGCGATGAACTCTGCTGGGGGGAGGCATCCGGCTCGGCGATGCCGCCTTCGCCGGCGTCAGCCGCGTCGCTGACGTCAGAGTCATCGCCCTCTATACTTTTTTTTCATCGGCCGCGGCTGCGCTGCCCTGGATCTCCAGGCTTTCCTGCTGCTCCTCGCCGGCGGCCTGTTCGGCCTCGGCCCGGGCCTGGCGCATGTTGCTCTGGAGCTGTTCCGGCGTCAGGGTAGCTTCCTGGAAGGGCTGCTTCTTCATGCGGTGGGGCAGGGCCAGTTCCGCCGCCAGCAGGATGTCCCGGTCGTTGATGGCCAGCCGGCCCTCGTAGGCGGCGTGGGCCCGGGCCGTGCGCAGGATGACGATGTCCGCCCGGTGGCCGTCCACCCGGAAGCTGGCGGTGAGGGCGGCGATGGTGTACATGTCCTTGTCGGTGTATTGAACCAGGTCGTAGCGCTGGCGGGCGGCGGTGATGCGCTGGCAGAGCTCCGCCTCGGCTTCCTGGTAGGCTGCGCGGAAGCCTTCCGGATCCTGCTCGTAGTAGATGCGCCGGCGCAGGATCTCCACCCGCTCCGCGGCGTCGGTGAGGCCCACCACATCCACGGCATGGGCGAAGCGGTCCAGCAATTGGGGGCGCAGGTCGCCTTCTTCCGGGTTCATGGAGCCCACCAGGACGAAGCGGGCCGGGTGCTGGAAGCTGATGCCTTCCCGTTCCACCACGTTGACCCCCATGGCCGCGCTGTCCAGCAGCAGGTCGACCACGTGGTCGTCCAGCAGGTTGACTTCATCCACGTAGAGAACCCCCCGGTTGGCTGCCGCCAGGACGCCGGGCTCGAAGTGGCGTTCGCCCCGCTGGATGGCCTTTTCGATGTCCAGCGTGCCGACCACCCGATCTTCGGTGGCGCTCACCGGCAGGTCCACAAAGGGGGTGGGCCGGGTTTCCACCGGCAGTTGGCCTTCCCGGGCCAGACGTTCCCGGCACTCGTCGCAGTAGAGGTCGGGCCGGGCCGGGTCGCAGCCGAAACGGCAACCCTGGACCACCTCGATGTTCGGCAGGAGGGCGGCCAATGCCCGGGCCGCGGTGGATTTGGCCGTGCCGCGTTCGCCGCGGATCAGCACGCCGCCGATCTGGGGGTTGATCGCGTTCAGGATCAGGGCACGTTTCATGCGCTCCTGGCCCACGATCGCCGAGAATGGGTAAGTCAGTCGCATGGGATTGGTCCTTCGATGGTTGTAGACGTCACACAATTAGGGAGGGCGAAGCACGCTTCGCCCTCGCCGCCTGATGATTCATTATAAACGAGGGTTCACCCCTGGAACAAAAACGCCCGGTCCAGTCCGGCAGAAATCTCTCCAACCTGGGCCCATGATTGAAATCATGGGCTGGGGCACCCCAAGTGCGTTGAAACGCACTCCACGGCGCGGATGGCACCCGGCTTGAATCCGTCAAGATGGTGAGCCCCCCGTGGGCCAGGTGGCCGCCTGAAACTTTTCTTTCCGCGCTCACGTATAGGGTGTTGGTCTATCTGGCCATCATCCATCTGGCCCCGGGGCCTGGATCCCGAGGCCATACAAGCAACGGGGACATTGCAGGACGAAAGCGACATGGATGACCAGGAAGCACGCTGGCTTGAACAGGCCCGGCAAGGAGACAGGGAAGCGTTCGGTCGCCTCGTGGAGGCGTACCAGCGACCTGTGTACAACCTGGCCTATCGCATGCTGGGCAATCCCCAGGAGGCCGAGGACGCGGCCCAGGAAACCTTCCTGCGCGCCTATGCCAACCTGGCCCAATACCAGCCGGGACGTAAGTTCAGCACCTGGCTGCTGTCCATTGCCAACCACCATTGCATCGACCGCCTGCGCAAACGGCGGGTGAAGAAGCTGTCCATCGACGAAAATCCGGTGTTGCAGAATCTGGCCGGCGAGCTGCCCCAGCCGGAAAATCAGGCCCTGGCCCAGGAGCAGCATCGGATCGTCCAGCAGTTGCTGGCGCAACTGGCGCCCGAGTACCGCACTCCCCTGATCCTGCGCTACTGGGAGGAATACAGCTACGAGGAGATCGCCCAGACCATGGAGCTGACCGTGGCCGCGGTCAAGAGCCGCCTCTTCCGGGCCCGCCAACAGATGGCCCGGCTCTATCTGGAACAGGAGTCCGCGGCTGCGCCGCCCCCAGGCCAGCCCCAACCCGACCGCCACCGCCAGGCCGCCGGAGAGGAGCCAGACTCCCAGCCCCGGCGCCTGCAGATGGCCGTGGCTGGCGGGTGGCTTTGAGGCGGCAGGGTGGCAGATCGTAGAACCGTCCCAGAGAGCTGCCCAGGGTGGAACAATTGGGTGCAACAATTGGGGAGAACAATTGAGGTGAAACAACCGAGGTGAACCATGAACGAGCCGAAAAATGATGCCCCATGGGCCATGCACCCGGAACCGGGTCCTCTGGCCGTTGCTCCGGCCGGGGTGGGCGGCTACCCGGCACCTACGCCGGCCGAGGCCGCCGAGTTTAGCCTGCTCATGTCCCTGGCCCTGGATGAGGCCCTGGAGCCGGCGGAAATGGCCCGTTTTCAGCGCTACCTGGCCACCTACCCCACGCTGGCCACCCAGTGGCGGCGCTGGCAACAGATGGACGAACGGCTGCGGGCCGTGCCGGCCATGGAGCCCCCGCCCGAATTTCGGGCCAACGTGCTGGCCCGCCTGGATCGGCAGACAAGGCGACAGCGCCTGTGGCTGGGCACGGGCATTGCCTTCCTTTCCCTCTTGCTCTGGCTCACGGCCCTGGGCGGCACCTACCTGCTGGTGACCTTCCTCTTCTTCCAGCAGGCGGAATGGCTGGTCCACCTGGTGCACTGGGTGGCCTACTGGTCCGCCGCAGCCAGCGAAGGGCTTGCAGCCCTGCGGGCCACAGTGATAAGCTTACTGGCAACCCCCCAGGTCCGGCTGCTCTGTGGAATGTACCTGCTGTCGGCCTTCCTGATCCTGGGTTTGTGGACCCGGCTGCTGCGCCGTAGCACCCAGGTGGAGCCGGGGGTATGGGCTGAAGGGTGAGGCCCATGCTGGCTGAGTGCAACCTGGGATCCGGTTTCTGTCCCCCGTCGGTGGGGACGCCATCCTGGAACGTGAGATCGAGGTAGACGATGAAACAGATTGGACAAAACAGGCGTTGGCTCCTGGCGGTGCTGGTCGTGGCCGCCGCAGCTCTCTGGTTGGGTAATTCGGGCTGGTGGCAGATCACCGGTGGATCGGCCCCGACACTGGCCCAAGGATCCGTCCGGCCGCCCTTCTCCGGCCAAATTCCGGCAGCAGGACCGGCGGCGTGGGGCAGCATGGCCAGGGTCGCGTGGGCCGGCCAGCCCATGCCAATCCCAACGGACGGCGCGCGGGAGATCTTCCAGGGGGATCTGGTGGTGGAGGCCGGCCAGACCCTGGACGGCGATGTGGTGGTCTACAGCGGCAATGTCACCGTCCACCCGGGCGGACGGATTCAGGGCAACCTGATCGTCTATAGCGGGGACATCCAGGTGGCGGATGGCGCCGTGGTGACAGGGGACGTGGCGGCCTTCAGCGGCAACGTGGATGTGGCGGGCGAGGTGAGCGGCAACATCGCCTCCTGGAGCGGCCATGTCCGGCTACGGCGCTCTGCCCATGTGGGGGGCGATGTCAGCGTCCTCAACGGCGACATTGAGCAGGAAGAGGGCGCCTTTGTGGCCGGCAACCTGGTGCGGGGGCCCCGTTTCCAACTGCCCCTGCTCTCAGGTCAGGAGCTCCCCTCCAGCGCCAACGGCGCGCTGGAAGCGGCCAGCCAGCCCCGCTCCTTCGGGGGCCTCCTCCTGCTCCTGTTGTTGCGGCTGATGGCCGCGGTGGCCTTTACCGCCATCGTGGTGGGGGCGGCCGTATTGCTCATGAGCGCCTGGCCCGATGTGGTGGAGCGGGTGGACAGGACCCTGCAGGCGGAGACGGCCCTGAGCTTCGCGCTGGGGCTGTTGAGCAACCTGGTCTTGCTCTTCCTGGCCCTGCTCCTGGGCATCACCCTCTGCCTGGCGCCGGTGGCCCTGATCCCGGCCCTGCTGCTGCTGGCCCTGAATGTGGTGGGATGGGCGGCGGTGGGCCGGGCCGTGGGCGAGCGCGTCGCCGGCTACACCCAGATGACCCTGCGCCCCGTGGCTGCCACTGCAGTGGGAACGCTGCTGTTGACGGGGAGCGGCTCGGTGTTGTGGGCGCTGGGGAGCTGTTTCCGCTGGCTGGCCTTTATCTACTTCCTGCTGGTGGCCTCGGCGGGCGCGGGCGCGGTGCTGTTGCCCTGGCTGCGGCGTGGGCGAAGCGCCCTGCAACAGGCGCCAGCCCCCAGGCCTTCCACGGGGCCGGCCGAAGGCCCCGCCCAGACCTCGCCCCCGCCGGCGGAGCCCCCCGCCACGCCCGTCGCGCCGGTGGTGGAGACGCCTGTCGCCCCTGCCGCCGCGGATGACCTGACCCGCATCCGGGGCATTGGCCCGGTCTTTGCCGCCCGGCTCCAGGAGGCGGGCGTGCGCACCTTCGCCGACCTGGCCGGGTTGACGCCCGAGGCGGTGGCGGAGATCATCGGCTGGCCGGTGCAGCGGGTGTTGAATTCCGACCTGATCGGCCAGGCCCGCAGCCTGGCTCAAGAGGCCGGAGAGCTGTAGGGAAGCCCCGGGCAGGACGACGAGACGGGAGTGGGAGCCCTGTCGGCAGTGTGCTGGCAGGGCTCCCGTTTGATTGGGCTCCTTGATTGGTTCTGTTTGATGGGGTTGCCCGATTGGCCTGCCGGGCCAGTGGTGGGCTAGGGCTCAGGCCAGGGAGGGTCGGGTTTCCCGGAGCTCTTCCCGCAGGCGCTGGATGTCCTGGAGCAGTTCGGGCTCCCGCTCCGCCCCCAGGAGGCGCAGGCGGTGCTTGCGCATGGCCAGCTCCACGCAGAGTTGCCTGCGCCGGGCCGCGTCCCGTTCGGCCTGGGGCCGCCGGCGGAAGGGGCGCCGCCAGCGCTGGCGGGTCAGACTTTGAAACTCCTCCTCCGCCAGCAGATCGCCCACCTCGTCGGCCAGCTCCGTGCGGATGGTGTGGCGCTCGTGTTGCCAGGCCAGCACGGTGACCACCAGGATCAGGCCGAAGCCACCCCCTGCCACCATCAGGCTCAGGAGCAGCCCCAGGGCGTTGATCGATGCCAGGCTGGCGCCCAGGTTGTGGAGGCTGTGGGTGAGGATGGCGGCCAGCAGGCCCAGGCCGATGTAGAGCAGCCGGGTGCTGCGTCGGGTGGCGTGGCGGGCCAGGCCCAGGCCCATGCCGATCAGGGCGGTGTAGAAGGCGTGGTTCAGCCCGAAGATCACGGCCCGCAGGAAGATGATCAGGGAGAGGTGGCCAAAGCCCCCCTGGTCGAAGGCCCCCACAAAGTAGAAAAAGTTCTCGGTCATGGCAAAGCCGAAGCCCACCAGCGCGCCGTAGAGCAGCCCATCCAGCAGGCCGTCGAACTCCTGGCGCATCCAGCGGAAGATAATCAGCAGCACCAGCCCCTTGGCCAGCTCCTCCACCACCGGCGCCACCACGGCACTTTCCATCACCGCTTCAGCCACGCTGCCCGGCGCGTCGATGAAAGGGCTGCCGATCAGGATCTCGCCCACCAGGCTGGCGATGATGGCCGGGATGGCGCCCCAGATGAAGACCAGGCTGGCCAGCCAGAGGGGCTCCCGCTCGTAGCGGTCGGCCCAGTAGAAGATGGCCACGTAGAACAGGTTGGGGATGACGGCGGCAAAGAGGCTGATCAAGAGGGCAGCCAGCAGATCCATGGGGCACGCTCCAGGGTGAATGGATGAATGATGGACAGGGCGATGGACAATATGCCGGTCGGCCAAAAGTGTAAAGCAGAGGCGACTTCGGGGCAAGTCTGCTGGCGTCCTGGCATGTGATGTATAATTGGCTCTGGCCGGCGCAGATGTCAGGCGCGCCAAGGTCATGGACAGAGCCTGGGAACGAGGCAATCATAAAGGAGGCAACCATGTCGGAGGGAATGCGCATTGGGGTCGGGCAGTTCAGCGAACTGACCGACGAGATGTTGGTCTACATCCAGCAGTTGGGGGCCCGGGATTTCCTGATGAACACTCCCAAGTTGCCCGGCGAGCAGGAGTGGGCCTATGAGGACCTGCGGGCCCTGCGGGAGCGGGCCGAGGGGGCCGGGCTGCGCCTCATGGCCCTGGAGAATGTCCCGGTGCACTTCTACGACAAGGTCATGCTGGGGCTGCCCGGCCGAGACGAGCAGATCCAGCACATGGCCAACACCATCCGCAACATGGGCCGGGCCGGCATCCCCATCCTGGGTTACCACTGGATGCCCAGCCGGGTGTGGCGCACGCCCGAGCCGGCCACCCTGCGGGGCGGCGCCCGGGCCACCCGCTTCAACCTGGCCGAACACGACCCCAACCAGTTGACCCACGGCCGGGTGTACACCGCCGAGGAGATGTGGGACAACTACGTCTACTATCTGGAGCGGATCCTCCCGGTGGCCGAGGAGGCCGGCGTCACCCTGGCCCTCCATCCGGACGACCCGCCGGTGCCCATGCTGGGCGGCGTGGCCCGCATCTTCCATAGCTTTGAAGGGTTCAAGCGGGCCATGGATACCTTCGACAGCCCCAACCATGGCCTGGACTTCTGCATCGGCTGCTGGTCGGAGATGGGCGGCATGGAGACGGTGCTGCAGGGGATTCGCTACTTTGGCCCCCGGGGCAAGATCGTCTACGTCCACTTCCGGGATGTGCAGGGCACGGCCACCTGCTTCAACGAGTGCTTCCTGGGCGAAGGCAACCTGGATACCCTGGCGGTCATGATGGCCCTGAAGGAGGCCGGCTTCACCGGCTTCATCATCGACGACCACGTGCCCCAGATGATCAACGACACGCCGTGGGGACACCGGGGCCGGGCCTTCGCCACCGGTTACCTCACCGCACTTATCGAGGTCGTCCAGAAGCTTCCCCTGGCCCAGCACTGAGCCGGGCCTCTGGCGCTTTGGCAACTTTGGAGATCCCTCATGTCACAGCCCCAAACCGAACTGAGCCGGGACCTCTCCCTGTTCGACGTCACCATGATCGGCGTCGGCGCCATGATCGGCGCCGGCATCTTCGTGTTGACCGGCATCGCCGCCGGCGCGGCGGGGCCGGCCCTCATCCTGGCCTTTGCCCTCAACGGCATCATCACCCTCTTCACCGCCATGGTCTACGCTGAGCTGGGCTCGGCCATCCCCGAGGCCGGCGGCGGATACCTGTGGGTGCGGGAAGGGCTGCCGGGTCCCAACGCCTTCCTGGCCGGCTGGATGAGCTGGTTTGCCCACGCGGTGGCCGGCAGCCTCTACGCCCTGGGCTTCGGCTCCTACCTGGTGCTGGTCTTTTCCGAGCTGGGGATGCTGCCCGCCAGCCTGGACACCCCCTGGTTCCACAAGGTGGTGGCGGTGGCCATCATCCTCATCTTTGTGGCCATCAACTTCCGGGGCGTCTCCGAGACGGGCACGGCCGGCAACATCGTCACCGTGCTCAAGGTGGTGGTCCTGGGCATCTTCATCGTCAGCGGCCTGTGGGCCATCTACCGCCACCCCATCTACCTGGACAAGTTCCAGAACTTTGCCCCCAACGGCTGGATCGGCATCCTGAGCGCCATGGGGCTGACCTTCATCGCCTTCGAAGGCTACGAGATCATTGTCCAGACCGGCGAGGAGGTGAAGAACCCCCGCCAGACCCTGCCCCGGGCGGTCTTCCTCTCCCTGGCCATCGTCATTCCCATCTACATCCTGGTGGCCTTTGTGGCGGTGGGCGCCGTGAACCCGGACACGAATATCCCCACCTACCAGTGGCTGGCGGAACACGCGGAGCTGGGCGTGGCCGAGGCGGCGCGCCAGTTCATGCCCCTGGGGACGGTGCTGCTCCTGATCGGCGGCCTCCTCTCCACCATGAGCGCGCTCAACGCCACCACCTTCTCCTCCACCCGGGTCTCCTTTGCCATGGGCCGGGACCGGAACCTGCCCAACCTCTTCGCGGCCATCCATCCCCGCACCCGCACGCCATACCAGGCCCTGATGGTAAGCGGCGCCCTGATCACCTTCATGGCCGTGGCCATCCCCATTGAGGATGTGGCCGCGGCTGCGGACATCATGTTCCTGCTCCTCTTCCTCCAGGTGAACCTGGCGGCCATCACCCTGCGCAACAAGTACGGCGACCGGCTTCACTACGGCTACCTGACCCCCTTCTTCCCGGTCATTCCCATCCTGGGCGTGGTGACCGAGCTTTTCCTGGCTGTCTTCATGTTCCACTATTCGGCCGTGGCCTGGTACTTCACCGGCGCCTGGATCTTGATCGGCCTGGGCATCTACTACTTCTACGCCCGCAAGCGGCTGGAAGCTCGCACCCGGACGCCCATCATGCGGGCCGAGCGGCGCACGGTTCCCCAGCCGGAAAAGGGCTACGCCGTTCTGGTGCCCATCGCCAACCCCGATTCCCTGCCGGTGCTCCTGCGGCCGGCCATCCAGGCCGCCCGGGAAAACGACGGCTACGTGCTGCTGCTGCACGTGGTGACGGTGCCGCCCCAGTTGCCCCTCTCCGCCGGCCGCCGCTACGTGGAGCAGAGCCGGGCCCTCACCGACCAGGCGCTCCAGATGGTGGAGGACGAAGGCGTGGAGGGAGAGGTCCTGGTGCGCATCGCCCATCAGCCGGCCCAGGCCATCATCCAGACGGCCCGGGAGCGCCAGGTCCGGCTGCTGATCATGGGCTGGCGGGGGCGCAGTCGGAATCCCAACACCTACATCGGCAGCAACATCGACACCATCATCCACCAGGTCAACTGCCAGGTCATGGTGGTGCAGCAGACACCGCCGCCGCCCTTCAACCGCTTCCTGGTGCCCATTGCGGATCCTCTGCAGACGCCCTACGCCCTGGCGGCCGTCCACCTCCTGGCCGATCCCCGCTTCAGCGAGGTGGATGTGGTCCACGTCTTCGCTCCGGGCACGGAGCAGGCCCGGCGGGAGGCGCTCCTGGGCGAGATCCAGGCCCAGATCGACGCCTATCGCCAGGCCCACCCCGGGCTGGATGACATGCGCATCAGCCTGCGGGGCGTGGAGGGTAGCAACGTGCTGGACGTGCTGGTCCAGGCCGCGCGCAAGCACGACTGCGTGATCCTGGGCGCAACCCGGGAGAGCTGGCTGAGGCAGCAGATCTTTGGCAACCTGCCGGCCCGGTTGGCGGGGCAGCTGGAGACCTCGGTGGTGCTGGTACGCCCCCAGACTGGGCCGGTGGGCTTTGGCCTGGCCCGCCTGCTCCACTACGTCCGGGGGGGCTATCGCATCATCGAGCCGACTTCGGCGCAGGAGCTGCAGGAGCAGGGCATCCTGGCGCCCCAGCCCATCCACAACCCGGAAGACCTGCATACTGCGGTGAACAAGAAGAGTCTGCTGGGGGCGGGGCTGTTGGGCCTGCTGTCGGTGCTCCTCATGTACTGGGGAGACGGAAGTGGCTTCACCTGGCTGGGCGTGGGAATCTACCTGCTCTGTCTCTTCTGGTTCACGTGGAGCTCGGTGCGGGGAATCCTGGCCGCCACCTGAGGGGTGGGCTCGTAAATCCCGGCAGAAATTCGCCGCTCGTTTCCACAGAGGGAGCGCGCCCCGAGGGCACCTGGAACTTCTGCCGTGGGATTGACGCCAGACTGTACTAGCGGCTGGCGGGCGCCTCTTCCGTGCGGTATTTCTCCGGCCAGATGATGGGCATGGCCGCTGCATCCTGGCCGGCTTCGGTGTATTGGAGGAACAGAAGCGGGTAGTCTGGCCACTGGTGCCACATGTAGGCCGGCACCGTCTCACCGTCGGGCGGGTTGGCCCGGCCGTAGGGGAAGTAGTAGTGGCCGCCGGCCAGCTCCACGTCGCTCTCCTCCAGGGCCCTGATCAGGTCGTCTCCGGCCGGCGTGGTGGCCCGGTTGAGGGCGTCCGCCACCAGGCGCAGGCTATCGTAGGCGGTGAAGGCATAGCCTTCCGGCCAGGTGTCGAAATACTGCCGGTATTTGCCGGCGAAAGCTCGTCCCATCTCGCCCACCGTGGACTCCCAGGCGCCCACCCGGGCGACGACCGTGCCCGTCCCTTCGGGAACCCGTTGCCAGAAGAGGGGGCTGTTCAGGGCCACCGAGTTCATCACCAACACCGTCTGCCGTTGGGGGCCGATGCCGGCCCCCAGGAGCTGTTGGGCCAGGTTCAGGGCCGACTCCCCTTGCACCAGCAGGAAGATGGCGTCCGGCAGGGTATCCATGGCCACGATCCGGGCGATGACCGAGGTGAAGTCGTCGGCGGGCAGGTCCACGGGCAAGGTCTGGGTTTCGATGCCGAACTGGGGTAGCCACTGGCGGAGGCGTTCATCCAGGATCTGGCCGTAGGTGCTATTTTCGGCCAGCAGTACAGCCAGCAGGCGGCCGTCTCCGTTGCGGTCGCCGGTGCTGGCCATCCACTCTGCCGGCCAGCGGCCCACCATGCTGTTGGTGGGGCCGATGCGGAAGACCTCCGGCAGGGTCTGGGCGGTGATCTCATCTGCCCGGGCTTCGGCCACCACCAGGGGGATGCCGAAGGTGTGGGCCACCTGGGCCACGGCCATGCCCACGTTGCTGTGGAAGATGCCCACAATGGCGCTGACGCAGTCCTGGGTGATC
This sequence comes from Litorilinea aerophila, assembly GCF_006569185.2. NCBI lineage: Bacteria > Bacillati > Chloroflexota > Caldilineae > Caldilineales > Caldilineaceae > Litorilinea > Litorilinea aerophila. The sequence continues at coordinate 242,330 of NZ_VIGC02000004.1, forward strand.
AGGCGCTGGGCATACTGCGCGGCCCGCTCGGGAATCCCGGCGGAGTCGTAGGTGATCAGGCGCACAGGTTTGCCCTGGATGCCGCCGCTGTCGTTGACGTCGGTGGCGGCAATGGTCAACGCTGCCTGCATGCTGAAGCCGTAGCGGGCTGCCCCCGGTTTGGAGAGGGGCACGATGGCACCGATGCGGATCTCTTCGGCCTGATCCAGGCTTTCGGGCCGGCACGCCTGGGGCGGCGTGGGGGTCGCTTCCACCACAATCTGTTGGGTGATGATGCGGGTCACCTCAACGGTGACGGGGACCTCGATCCGCTGGGGGGCGGGCGGGGTGGGCGACGGAGCTTCGCTGCGCTGGCAACCCATCAACGAAAGGCAAGCGCACAGCAGCACCGCATAGAGTAGCAATTTCGGGTGATCCACAACCTTCTCCATTGTTGGTCAGGGTAAGAGGGGGGAGATAGGGTGATGGTCCACGCGCAGCTTGGCCGCGAGTATATCACCATCTCCAGGTCCGGTCAAACCACCCCGCATCTTTCCAGCCGATAGGTATGATTTCGGGTGTCGTTTGGGAGGGTACCGGTGTCCCGTAGGGGCGGGCCCCTGTGCCCGCCCGAAGCGGGCCGCCACGGGGGGCGACCCCTACCGGTGGTGACCGCCCCCGGTGGGTGAAGGGGTGGCGACGGATGCGCGGCTCGCAACTGTGCCTACGTGCGGGGATGGCGGTTTTCGTAAATGCGGCGGATGGTCGACTCGATTTCTGGCTCCCGCACGCTCAGGTCCTGCACCCGGTAGCGGGCCGACAGCCGCCCGATGAGCTCCGAGGCGGAGAGCGCCTGCCGGCTGAAGCGGTACGTCACCCGCAGGCCCTGGCGCTCCACCACCTCCGCGCCAGGCACCGAGACGTCGTCGTACTCCTCGGCCAGATCCACCACCATCTCCCGATGGGCGCCAAACCGTTCCAGCAGGTCGGGCAGGCTCCCGTCGAAGAGCAGCCGGCCGTGGTCGATGATCATCACCCGCCGGCACAATTTCTCCACGTCCTGCAGATCATGGGTGGTCAGCACCACGGTGGTGCCCCGTTCCCGGTTGATTTGCCCGATGAAGCGGCGGATCCGATCTTTGGCTACCACGTCCAGGCCGATGGTGGGCTCATCCAGGAAGAGAAGCTGCGGATCGTGGAGCATGGCCGCGCAGAGGTCGGCCCGCATGCGCTGGCCCAGGGAGAGGGATCGCACCGGCGCGTGGATGAAGGCATCCAGTTCCAGCATCTGGCGAAATTCGGCCAGATTTTGGCGGAAGCGATCCGGCGGGATGCGGTAGATGTGCTGTAACAACTCCAGGGACTCGATGACGGGCAGGTCCCACCAGAGGGTGGTGCGCTGGCCGAAGACGGCGCCGATGCGACGCACGTACTGTTCCCGCTGGCGCCAGGGGACGAAGCCGCCGACGGTCACGGTGCCCCCGCTGGGGACCAGCAGGCCCGTCAGCATCTTGATGGTGGTGGACTTGCCGGCGCCGTTGGGGCCCAGGTAGCCCACCATTTCGCCCGGCTGGACGGTGAAGCTGATGCCGTCCACCGCCCGCACCGGTTCGAAATCTCGGGAAACGAGCCGGCGCAGGGTACCCCAGCGGCCCGGCCGATGGCGGCGGATCCGAAAGTGTTTGGTGAGGTTCTCCACGTGGATGATGGGTGTCATCCTTCCCCCTTGCTCTCTACTGGCGCTTCTTGTGATCCCGTTCCCCCCCTGGGCCTTCTCTGTGCCCTCTGGGGTGCAATGCAGCCATGACTCTCCTGCAAAAAGGGCATTTTTGAACGCAGAGGCGCAACGAAACGCAGGAAAACCTAACCCGAATCAGCGTTCATCTGCGTGGGTCAGCGTCCTCATTTGACCTTTGTGCAGTAGAGCCAGCCATGATACCCCATTCGTCGCCGTCCCCCAAAGGTGGACGCCAGGCTGTACCCAGACTGACAGTTGCCAGGGGCCCCTTTGTCTGTTAAACTGGCCGTCAGGACACCAACCCCGATGTGGAGGTGACGGCAGGTGTGCCTTAGCCCCTTACTTTGCCTCCTCGAACAGAAAAACCAGGGTTCTTTTCATGTCTCGTATCCTGCTGTTGCTGGATGATTGCCGGGAACGTGACCGCCTGGGCCATCTGCTGGGAGCTTCCTATCAGCTCCTTGTCTCCCCAGACGGTGGGCTGGAGGTTCCCTTCGACCTTTGTGTCCTGGATGGCCCGACCCTGGCGCGATTGGCTGCACGGCTCCAGGCCCGCAAGGCAGCCGCACAGCCGCACTTTCTGCCTTGCCTGTTGGTGGCCACACCCCAGGACCGGGCGCTGGCGCGCGCCCATCTGGGCCAGGTGGTGGACGAGCTGATCTTCTCGCCGGTGGAGCCCCTGGAGCTGGAGGCGCGAGTGGAAAGCCTGCTCCATCGGCGGCATCTGTCAACCGAGCTGGAACGCCGGGTGGCCGAGCGAACGGCCCAGCTGCAGGAGAGCGAGACCCGCAATCGGATCATCGCCAACCTGATCTCCGATTACGCCTACATCTTTCAGGTGCTGCCCGACGGAACCCTGCGGGGCGAATGGGTGACCGAATCTTTCACCAACACCTTTGGGCTGACCCTGGAGGAGGTCACCGCCCGGGGCGGCTGGCAGAGCCTGGTCCTGCCCGAGGACCTGCCCATCGCCCGGGAGCATGCCCGCAAGGTGGCCGGCGGGCAGAGCGACGTGTGCGAGATGCGCTGGATGACCGCCGATGGCCAGGTACGCTGGCTGCGGGATTACGCCCAGCCGGTCTTTGACGATTCGGGCCAGCGGGTGATTCGTATCTTTGGCGCTTCCCAGGACATCACCGAACGGAAACATCTGGAAGCCCAGCTGTTGCAGGCCCAACGGATGGAATCCATTGGCCGGCTTGCCGGCGGGGTTGCCCACGATTTCAACAACCTCCTGAGTGTGATCATCCTCCGGGCCGAGCTTGCCCTGAATCGGATGCCTGCCCACCATCCCCTCTCCGAGGATCTGTTCAAGATCCTGGACACGGCCAGACTCTCCGCGGATATTGTCCGGCAACTCCTCACCTTTGCCCGCCAGCAGCCCAACGCTCCCCAGGTTCTGAATCTCAATGAGGCGGTAGAGGCCCACCTCCACATGCTGGGGCGGCTGATCGGCGAGCAGATAGAGCTCCGGTGGCATCCCGGCCAGGATCTGTGGCCGGTTCGGGTCGACCCTGCCCAGATTCACCAGATTCTCAGCAACCTTTGTCTGAATGCCCGGGACGCCATCGTCGGGGACGGCAGGATCGTCATCGAGACCAGCAACGTGGTGATCGACGACGCCTATTGCCGGTGGCATCCCGATGCCGTGCCTGGCGAGTATGTGCTGCTCATGGTGGCTGACAACGGCATGGGGATGACCCCGGACATCCTGAGCAGGATTTTCGAACCGTTTTTCACCACCAAGGAAATCGGAAAGGGAACCGGGCTGGGGTTGGCGACTGTGTACGGCATTGTGAAACAGTATGATGGTTTCATCCATGTATACAGCGAGCCGGGACAAGGAAGTACCTTTAAAATCTATCTGCCCCGATACCGGGGCGATACCCTGGTTGAGGTCCGCGCCGAAGCCGATGTGCCGCAGGGCAATGGCGAGGTCATTTTGGTGGTGGAGGATGAGCCGGCCGTGCTGGATGTGGTCCGGGCGCTGTTGGAAGATCTGGGGTATGTCGTGCTGGCTGCGGGCCGCCCCAGCGAAGCCCTGAAGCTGGCCGAAGACCCCAACACCCACATCGATCTGCTGCTCAGTGACATGGTCATGCCCGAAATGGGCGGCCCAGAGCTGGCCGAACGGTTGCAAGCCCTCCACCCGGGGCTAACCGTCCTTTTTATGTCCGGCTACACCTCCAGCCTGCATGGGGCACCGGTTCGGGCGTCCGATGCGAAATTTCCCTTTCTCCAAAAACCTTTCACCATCCAGACCATGGCGGAGGCAGTGCACCGGGCCCTCCACCCCAAAGGCGCCTAGACCCGGTCCGCCTACGTGCCCGTGCTCTGGTAATGGCGGATGCCGAAGCGCCAGAAGGCCAGGGCCAGGAGCAGGGTGCCCACCCCGATCACCGGCGACAGGAAGGGTGCAAAGGCCGGCAGGTGAAAGGGATCCGGCCGATCCAGGAAGTAGAGGGCCGGGTAGTAATTGAGAAAGATGGCCGGCACAATGTAAGTGACGATGCGACGTAGCCAGTCCGGGTAGATGTGCATGGGATACTGCATCATTTCGCTGCCGCCGTAGGTGAGGATGTTGACCACCTCGATGGACTCCACAGTCCAGAAGGTGATGGTCGCGCCCATGATGAAGAGCCCGCCAAAGAAGCAGATCAGGCCAATGACCACCCACGGCAGATAGAGGATCTTGCCCAAGGTCCACTGGATGTCGGCCAGGTAGACGGCCAGGGCAAAGATGGCCACCCCCTGGAAGACATGGCCCAGCCGCCGCAACACGAATTCGTCGCCCAGGACCTGGACGGTGATGTTGACCGGCCGCAGCAGGAGCTGGTCGAAGGTTCCCCGGCGCACCCGCTGGCCGAATCGGCCCGGGTCAAAGCCGCTGAAGATCAGGTCCATGAGGCCGAAGGACATCTCCACCGTGCCCCAGAGGAAGGCCACCTCCCCCAGCCGCCAGCCTCCCAGGTTGCCAAAGCGCTGGAGCACCAGGGCCAGGGCCAGGAAGAAGAGGAAGAGGGTGGTCATGGTGGCGAAGACCTCCAGCAGGAACGCGGCCCGATACTCCATTTGGGCCCGAATCTGCACGCCGATCAGCCGCCGGTAGATGGTGAGGTGGAAACGCCACCAGGTGATAATCTGCTCCACTTTTGTCCTCGCCAACATGGGGCGCCTGCCACAACCCCTTCTGGACGCTGCTCTGTTTCGTTTGGACCGGCATTCTCAGATGCCGACTTCGCGTGGCGATGGTTGGCCGTTTGCGGAGGGAGCATCCTCCGATGCGGCGCTGTTCCCTCTGGGTCGGCATCTGAGTGCTTCATGCACTTTCATGGCATCGCGGGGGAGGAAAAATCGGCATGATCCGCAGGTCACGCATCCCTGGGTGACATGGATTCCCACCCCGTTGGGTGCGGATGTCCGGCCAGGAGACCGGACCTACCAATCCGTGTTCATCTCACCCTCCCTGGATCACCAGCCGACCCAGGCCGGCCCGCAAGACCAGGCTACACAGAAGCGCCAGCGCAGCCGCCCACGCCAGCTGGACGGCCAGCGCCTGGAGCAGGGCCGGCCCCTGGAGCAGACCCAGGTAGACCTCAATCACCGTGTTCACCATGGAGGGAAATGGCGTCAGGTGGCTCAGGTCGATGAACCACTGGGGGAAAAAGCGCAGGGGCATGAAGAAGCCGGAGAGCACCCACGCGCTGCCGAACGCGAAGCGACCGATCCCCCGCGCGTTGGGCGTCCAGAAGGAGGCCAGATTGACCAGGAAGCGCCAGCCGAAGCTGACCAGCCAGGAGAGAAAGAGCGCGGCGGCCAGGCCCATCCACTGGACCATGCCCTGGGGCACGGTGAGGTCCACCACCAGCGCGTAGAGCAGCAGGATGCTCAGCCCCCGAGTCACCAGCGCCACCAGCGCCCGTCCCAGGTCCAGCGCCAGCCAGAAGCGAAAATAGCCCAGCGGCTTGAGCAGATCCGCGCCCACCTGGCCAGTGTAGACCGAGTCCATCAGGTCGTACCAGCCAAAGATGCTCAGGTAGGCGATGGCCGCCTGGGTCAGACCCGTGTAGGTGATGGCATCCTGCACCGTCATGCCGGCCACTTCTTCCCGGGCGCCGTAGAGGGCCATGAGCACCACCGCCCGCAGCAGGCCAAAGAACAGGTTGGTCATCAGCCCGGCCAGGGTGGCAGCCCGATAGGTGAGCTGGCGTCGCACAGCCAACAAGGTCAATTCCCAAAACAACCGCATGGCTCCAGCCGCTCCCGGATTTCCTGTGGGTGTATGGCAAAAGGAAGGTGTCCCCGCAGGGACGCAGCGGACCCGGCCAAAAGCTCTATGCCCGCTGCGTGGCACGGACCGCCCAGTATAACACCGGCCCGTGCCTGGCCCAAATGGGCGTGGTGCAGGTGTCTTGTCGGTTGGGAATACCTTTCACCCGCTGGGGCCCATGGCCCCGCCGGGCATCACACCCATTCGCCGCTGCGGCGCCGGGCTGGTGCAATGCCAGAGATTTCCCATTCGATCCACATCCCAATATCCACACCCCAACAGAGCGGAGGTTTTCCCATGCAGATCCGGCAGGTTGTGGTCACCGGTCAAAACCAGGTGGTGCTCGAGGAGGCGGAGCTAGAGGAAGGGCCCCTCGGCCCGGATGAGCTCCTGATCGAAACCCAATACACCTTCATCAGCGCGGGGACTGAACTGGCCAACTACACCGGCCGTGAGCCCAAGGTCTTTCAGCCGGGCCAGTGGTGTACGTATCCCTGGAAATCGGGCTATGCCAACGTGGGGGTGGTGCGGGCCGTGGGCGAGCGGGTCACCCGGGCCCGGCCCGGGCAGCGGGTCTTCACCTACGGCAACCATGCCTCGGCCCTGCGCTACAGCCAGCAGCGCCTGGTGGTGCCCGTGCCAGAGGAGATGGACGGCGTCCTGGCCGCTGCTTCCCGCATGGCCGGGGTAGCGGCCACCGTGCTCTTCGTGGCCGAAATCCGGGAGAATCCCTGGGTGGCCGTCTTCGGCCTGGGGATGGTGGGGAATCTGGCGGCCCAGTTCTTCCAGGCCCGGGGCTGCCGGGTCATTGGCGTGGACCCGGTGGCCCATCGCCGGGAGCTGGCCGGCCGCTGTGGCATTGAGACCACCGTAGGCGGCCAGCCAGAGGAGGTCCAGGCCCAGATCCTGGAACTGACCGGCGGCGAGGGGGCCGACATCACGGTGGACGCGGTGGGCCACAGCGGCGTGGTGATGCAGGCCCTTCGGGCCACCGCCCGCTTCGGGCAGATCATCCTGCTGGGCACGCCCCGGGTCTCGGTGCCGGGTGACCTGACCGATCTCCTCTCGGACGTGCACCTGCGCATGATCACCGTGCGGGGCGCGCTGGAGTGGCTGCTGCCCATGTACCCGGACATCGGCAAACGCCCCTCCCAGTACAGCAAGCAACAGATGATTTTCGACTGGATCCAGCGGGGCAAGCTCCAGCTCGAGCCGCTCATCTCCCACCGCCTGCCGCCCACCCAGATCCGGGAAGCCTACGAAGGGCTCCTCCACCAGCCGGAGACCTACACGGGCGTGGCCCTGGTCTGGGAGTGATGGGTGGTGCGTAGGGCGCCCACTGCTCCACGTACCCCCTTCAGGCCGCGGCAGGTCAGGCCGGCAGGAACCGGGCGGCTGCCGGCTCGTGCCACTGCATCTGCAAGGGCGTCTTTTCGTGGGGCTTGAAGGGGGTGATCACCTCTTCCAGCCGCGTCCCCCGGACTTCAATCTGAGCCAGATCGGCCACGCCCATGCCCAGCTGATGGCCGTAGTGGAGCAGGCCCAGCTCCAGGGGTTCGAAGCCCATGGCCCGGGCCATGACCGCGTCCGCGGCGAAGACATCCACGCTGGCCACAGCCACGCCGAAGCCGGGCACCGCGTCCTCCCCGCCCGGACCGTTCCCCTGCAGGCCGTCGGTGCCGTCGATCACGGCGATGTCCGGGCTCAGGAAGCGGGCCAGACGGATCAGGTTGATGTTGAGGATGCGGGCTTCGTCGGGCAGCCGCCGCTCGGGGTGGCTGGGAAAGCCGTGCATCTTCACCCGGTCCGCCTTGCAGATGGTGCCCATGATCATGTTCTTCAGGGCCAGGGTCACCACACAGACGTCGTGGGTCTTGGCCACGGCCATGGAGATGGTGCAGGGGCAATCCAGGACCGTTTTGGGCATGCGCACAGTGGTCTCGCTGTGGTCGGCCAGAATGATGGGCGTCTCTACCCATTCCGTCTCCTGGTTCAGGTCCACCAGGCGAATGGGCACGTCGTACTCGTCCACCAGCGCGTGATAGCCGAAGTTGCGAAAGGCCTCCCCCGGGATTTTCTCGTTGCCTCCCTCGGCGATGAGGATCTCCTGGGGCGGCTCCGGAGTGCTGAGTAAAAAGTCGATGGCGCCCCGCAGGGCGTCGGGGTGGCTGGAGGCCAGCTGATTGGTGCTGGACAGAAAGTTGGGCTTCAGCATGACCTGGGGCCGAAGCCGTGGGATCACCTCCTCGCGCACCAGATCCAGGGCCTGGTAGACGTTGGCGCGTCGGTCCTGGCCGTGGACCAGCCCGACCCTGGCTGCGGCTTTGTTCATGGGAGTCCTCCTCGTGGCTGTCATCGCATGGGTTTCGGTCGGCAGGGTCTAATCCCTATGGACGAATTATACCTGCAAGCGACGCAGGGGAAAATGAGCCCCGTTCCTGTCCGCGCTGTCCGCCGCTCTCATCCGCAGAAAATGCGCGGTAGAGGCGCACAGCCGTACGCCTCTACCGCGGTCCTCTGTCACCCGCCCTTGCGTGACCTGCGTACTACGTACCACACACCAAGCCTGCATCCATTGGCCTATTTCCGCCCTCAATGCTGTACCAGCGGCAGGAAGATCCGCTGAGTGCCCGGGGCCGGCGGCTGATCCCGGGGATCAAGGCCGGTGGGGTTCAGGGGCTCCACGAAGGTAGCCGGAATTTCCACACAGCTGTTGTCATCTTCCACGGGACCATCCGGCGTGTAGTTGCCCGGTGTGGAATCGATGTCCAGCCGGGAGTCGGTGTAGATCTCGGCGCAGTTTTCCAGGGAGCGGCTGGTTAAAACGTCCGGCGAGACACGCAGGATGATGGGCACGCTCACCGTCTCGCCCGGCCCGATGGACGGGATGAGGATGGTGGGATGGTTGGCGCCCACGGTCCATTGGGGATTGTCGGCCGGGTTGAAGGTAAAGTCCTGGGGCCGGATGTAGTCCACCACCACCACGTCGGTGGCCGTGTCTCCCCCTTGATTGGTGACGTGAATGGTAAAGGTGACCGCATCCCCGGGCCGGATGGTGGTCAAGACCTCCGGCAGGGATTTCACCAGGGCCAGGTCGTGGAGCGCGTTCACGAAGGTGCAGGTCACCGTTTCCCCTGCTGCCAGGTCGATGCTGCCGGGCTCGCTGCCGTCATCACAGGTGGCCTCCTGGAGGGTCCAGCCCCGGGGCAGAGGCGCTTCGGCCACCTGGTAGGTGCCGGGGAGCAGGGGGCCAGAGTCGTGGGACTCGCTATCGCCCAGGTCGAACTCGCCCAGATCTCCAGTGAAGCTGAACTGGCCCGCCGCCCCTTCCGGCACTGTGCGCTTGATCACGATGATGCGTCCGGTGCAGAGCTGGCCGGAGCTGGTGAGGCGGTCCTGCTCCACGCCGTTGACGGCGATGACGAGGGTGTTGGAGCCCTCGGTGTTGGTGGAGAGCTCGACGGTGCCGTTGGCGGGAGCGGTGTCAGAGCCGGACTGGTTGGTGCCCTCCAGCTGGTAGGTGAAGGTGACGGGGTAGGGGTTGGGGTTGGTGACCTGCCAGCGGCGGGAGATGTCCGGGTTGTCGGAGCAGAGCTCGGCCAGGGAGAGGGGGGAGAAGGCGTCGTGGGTGTTGGCGACCGAGGCGTTGGCGGTGGCACCGGCGGTGACGGTGGCGGGGGAGCCGGAGATGACGGTGGTCCAGGCGGTGCCGGCGTCGGTCTCGGTGATGGTGTAGGCGCCCACGGCGATGTTGTTCCAGGAGAGGATGCCGCCGTCGGGACCGATGGACTGGCAGTTGCCGTTGGGGTAGGCGGGTCCGGTGATGCAGATTTCAAAGGACTGGGTGGCGTCCGGGGGGAAGCCGTTCCAGTCCACGGTCTTGGTCACCTGGAGGTTGCCGGATTCAGGTCCGCAGAGCTGGCCGGAGCTGGTGAGGCGGTCCTGCTCCACGCCGTTGACGGCGATGACGAGGGTGT